>CAZTAR010000005.1:0-30662 GCA_964611695.1 uncultured Planctomycetaceae bacterium
CTGGTTCTTCTTGCCCTTCTTGTCCTTGGAATCGATCGCGCAGCCGTCTTCGCAATTTTCAGCCTGGGGACCGCCTGCCAAATTAATCTTTTCTTTGACGACGCCCTTGGCCAATTGCCGGCCGCGGAGCCGAAGTTGATCGACAAACTGCGGATTGAGAATGAAGCGGGCGACGATGCCTGGGTTCCCATCGGCCCGCGAGAGGGTGAAGATTTCCTTCTTCAATTCCTGCACGCGATCTGTCGGGGCGATCTTCTCCGCCAATTCATCCCGATTCAACTCGAACTCAACCTCGGACATCTCGGCCGCCGCTTTGGCGGTGTTCATGATCAGCGCGAAGCGGTCGCCGCGCTCAACTTCGCTAAGTTTCCCAAAGCGTTCGGATTCCTTTTCGATGAGAGTGTCAACCATTTTCGCGAGGCGGCGATGTCTTTGCACGTTTCTCGCGCGGCCCAGCCACCGAGCGAAGTGTGAGTTGTCCTTCGCCTGGCCGACGCGAACGGGATCCTTGAGATTCTTGGGCGGTAAGAGGCAGGCTTTGAAATCCGCAAGTACCTGCTGCTGGCCGGGATTGAGCACCCGGGCAACCTGCCGCTCCAGTTCGAGCCGCATCTCCGCATTTCGCCGGAGCATATTCTGATGCTTCTGCTTTTGCTTTGGCTTAAGCTTGTTCTTGTGCTTTGGCGGGGCGGTGAAAGCTTCCATCTCGGCCTGTGCCGCGTCGTACAGGGCAACGATCTTCTCAGCTTGCTGCTGATTCAGATGCAGCCCGTTAATCAGGTTCCAGTTGCTGATCTCGGCTCGAAGCGTGCGAAGCTCCGCCTTCCGCACGTCACAGACCGAGGCGGGAAAATCAGGAGTCCCGCCTTGTACCATCTCCGCAGCTTCGCGCAAGGCCTGATTGGGCAGCGTGCCCGCAAGGCGACACAACTCAGATGCCGCGGCGGGGTGGAGCAAGAACCGGCCGACCTTCGTCGGATGCGGATGAATCTCTTGCTGGAGTCTCTGGAGTTCCTTTCGGGCTTCCACAAGTCGTTCGTTCTTGGGTGCGGGTTGTGGACGGTTCTTGCCATTTTTCCCGCGTCGTCCGTGCTTTCGATCCGCTTGTGGCGGTTGATCTTTGGTGAACTGCTTTTTCGCCTTGAAGCCGAACACCCGTTCTCGCTGCTGGGACGTCAGGATTGCGACAGCTTGCCGTTCTAACACCAACAACTCGGCCGTTCTTGCTTCTTTCACGGCGATCTCCTCACGATGGAGTTTGGCCGTGCTGTGTTCCAACTCAGGGGAAAAGCCTTGATTGAGGCTGTCTTCTCTGGCGAATTCGCCGTACTTCGCAATAAGCTCCGGCAAGAGTCGGGCCTCTTCCTGATAGGCCGCGAGGTGCAACTCTGCCGCTTCAGCCATGACGGTCAAGAGCCGACGAGCCTGCGGTTCGCTGAGCTGCAACTCGGCGATCAGCGCTCGTGCCGCGAAGGTGTCTCGCTCGCGCGCTTGCTGGGTTTGCAACCGTGCTTGAAGTTCGGGGTCTTCGGCAGAGACGCCGACAGGAATGAGAACACAAAAACCGGCAACCGCCGCCAAAACGAGGACACGTCTGACAATCATCGATTGTGGGCCGGACATGCGGCACCTCCTCAAGGGGCATTCAGGCCAATCAGGACATTCAAAGGGTTGCTATCTCAGGAAGCCAAACGTCAAAATCCTCTAGCTATTGCCCATGGATTGTCTCCCGTTGCCTGGAGGTTCTCAAGAAATTTTTCGGCTGCGACCGCACGGTTGGGCCATGTAGCCCCAATACTCGCATGAATCCTCAATCAGCCATCATTCGGTCACCTCCGCCGGAAACCCGCCTGGCATCCTCAGCGATGTCGCAAAGCCCATTCGCGCTATTCCCTCCCACAGCACGCTAGATCAGCCTTTTCCCGGACGTGCTGCCGGTTTCCTCGCTTTCGCGGCAGGGGCTGCTTCATCCACGAGACATGTTCCGCATCGGGCCCCATCACCGTACAATGCCCGATTCCGTCGAGGCGGCGGATTGAGGGAATACTAAGCCATGGTGGGCGGTCTGAAGGCAAATCGAAGCATTACAACCCGCAAAGGCGGATCTCCATTTTACTTTCTCAGGGTGCTGAGGTTCTCGCGTCCCTATATGCGATTCCTGTATCCCGCGCTGGCCTGCGTCGTCGTTGTCGCCATGACCTACAGCGTGAACATCCTGGCGATCCTCCCGACGATCCAACTCATCGTGGATAAGCAGGGCGTGCCTTCCTGGATGCGCCAACGTGTGGTCGAGAGTCGATATCGGCTCATCCTGGAGGATGCCGAACCGGGCCGGTCCGCACAGGTCGCCAAAGTCAAAAAGGAGAAGGCACACTCCGAGACAACGGCGGAACGCCCCTTTTCCGAAATCCGCGTTCATGACCTTATTACCCACCTTGATGGTGAGGAGTTGGACGCGCCCACGCTTTTCAAGGCTCTTTCAGACGCCGACACCGGACAACCTCTTCGTCTGACGCTGCGAGCTGAGGAGACACGTGAGCCCTATGACGTGAGCCTGTCGGCCCCGCCGCTGTCCCGACTCGATGCCTTATTGAAACGAGTCGCCTCGTGGCTGCCGCAGGGGACCACCCAAAAAGCCAGGATGACGACGCTTGGAATCGTTTTGGGCATTGTCTTCTTGATCGGCCTGGTCGGCGCCGTTTGCCGATTCTTCGGCGAGTACCTCATTGCCCTCGTGGCGGGCCGGACCATCGTGGCCATCCGTCGCAGGATGTACGACCGCGTGCTCAGCCTTCCGTTGGCCCGGTTTCAAACCGCCGGCATCAGCGATATGACCAGCCGATTCGTCCAGGACAGCCAGGATATCTATCGCGGCCTAAACTTCGTCTTCGCCAAGACACTCCGCGAACCGCTCAAGGCCATGTTCGCTCTCGGCGCGGCGCTGATCATCGATTGGCGGATTACGATTGTGACGATGGTGGCCGCGCCTTTGGCCGGTGTGTTGATCCGAAGATTCGGCAAGATCATCCGCCGGGCGAACAAGGGCCTGCTCGAGGGATTCGGTCGAATGCTGGGCGCCTTGGAAGGCGCCCTGACCGGCATTCGTGTCGTCAAAGGCTACACGATGGAACGGTACGAGCGCCGCCACCTCCACGCCGTCGATCAGCAGATGCTCAAGCAGCAACTGAAGATCGCGCGAACCGAGGCCCTCTCCAGCCCCGTCTTCGAGATCATCGGCCGCATCGTAGCGACGGGGGCGGTCCTCTACTTCGCCCACCTGATGTTCGAAGATCGAATGAGCCTCGCCAGGTTCGCCACACTGGCCGCCTGCATGGCCGCGATCTTCGATCCCATCCGCAAGATGTCCTCGTTCTACAACCGCATCCAGCAGGCCAACGCCGCAGTTGATCGCGTCTTTGAAGTCATCGATCAGCCGGACGAAACGACGGAATCCCCAGCGCGTGAAACGCTGCCGCGGTTGGAACAGGAGATTGAATTCCGCGATGTGCGATTTAGCTATCCCGGCACGGAAACGCCCGCCCTGGACGGAATCAGTCTGACGGTCCGCCGCGGTGAGCGCGTCGCGTTCGTCGGGCCAAACGGATCGGGCAAGACGACTCTTCTCTCTGTCCTGATGCGATTCTACGAGCCACAAGCGGGCGAGATGCGCTTCGACGGCCGCAACGTTCGAGACTATTCCATCGTCTCACTCCGAAAACAAATGAGCCTCATTACCCAGGAGACCGTCGTCTTCGCCGACACGATTGCGAACAACATCGCGTATGGGGATGAAGAACTGTTGCGGCGCATTGTCCTTCAAAAAAGGCACCCTGATAGACAATACAATCTCGACAACGGTGAGGAGAAGGTGATTGCCGCGGCGAAGGCGGCCTATGCGGACGAGTTCATCCGCGAGAAACCGGACGGCTACAACACCTACGTTGGCGAACATGGCACCACCCTTTCCGGCGGCCAGCGCCAACGCATCGCCATCGCCAGGGCCATCCTCCGCAACGCCCCGATCTTCATCTTCGACGAGGCCACCAGCCAGATCGACGCCGAGAGCGAGCAGAAGATCCACGACGCCGTCGAACGTTTCCTCGAAGGCCGAACCGCCCTGATCATCGCCCACCGATTCTCAACCATCCTCCAGGCCGACCGAATCGTCGTCATGGATCGCGGCAAGATCATCGACGTAGGCCGCCACGAGGAATTGATCACAAGGTGCGAACTCTACAAAACCCTATACCGCACACAGATCATGGACGACATGGAAACGGACGATTGAGGATTGACAATTGACGATTGGGGATTGGGGATGGGGAGGCGGTAGCGTCGGCCCCCCGTGGCCGACGAGGATCACCCACAGGCTTCCCCGGCCGGCATGGCCCCCCAGTGCTGTAGGTCGGGTCCAGTCCTGTAGGTCAAGTCCAGAGACCCGACAATCCATGATCAAGCCGCGGTCCTCTGTGTCAGGTCTGATGACTCGACCTACCTCGCTTGGAGCGAGGTGGGCCGGACGGTGGCAAGACCGCGCAAGGGTGCCACTGCTCTTGAGCAGTGCTCCATTCACACAACCGGATCATCCATCCGAATCGGCACGTCCGATCGGTTTTCCCAAAACCGTGCACTCGACCACGGCCAGTCGGTCGGCTGTTCGACCAGCCCCCGCCGCACGGGATTCGCGTGGATGTAATCCATGATCGCCGGCACCGCCTTCTCACGAAAAATATTCCGATCGAATCCTCCACCCGGCTGCCAAAACCGAAACACCCGTCGGGACGGATATTCAACGCTCAGGCGGTCCAGCCACTTGTCGTCTTCCATGTGTTCCAAATACTCACGAGCCGCGTCGCTGACCGGGCGTTTCAGCCCAACAAGAATTCGCCTCATCTCATAGTCCGCCTCGTGCGGGCAAAGCAGAACATGCACATGCTCCGGCATAATGACATAGGCCCACAGCTCGACATCCAGATCCCGCCGCGTCGCTTCAAACGCATCAACAACCCATCGCCGAACCCGGTCCCGAGTCAACAGCGGCAATCGGTGATAACAGGAATAGGTCAAAAAATGGGCATGCCCCGCCTCATTCCAGGAGCGACGGGTTTTCCGTGACGTCAGGTTCATCGGTTTTCCAGCTGCACTGCTCAAGAGCAGTGGCACCCGGCTGGCCTAACTCGGTCGCTCACGATGCGTCTCCACAAGAAACACTGCAAGTGTGGATGCTGCTCCGACCGCCAACTTTGCATGACGCGGTCCCAAACACTGTGTCGTGGCTTCTTTTCCATGGCCTGTGCCGTAAGTGTTTCGCAATTCCGCAATGCCCTGTGCAATCGTTGTGAGGTTGCTTAATAGATTCTTGACCGTGCTTGCCAACTTCGCATTGTCTTCAATATCATCGCGAGTTAGGCTCAACTCCTTTGCCGTATTCTTTACAAGCTTCAACATATCGGAATTCTCCACGAACTCTACTCCACGCTCTTTCAGGATTGTCTTGCAGCAGGTTTCGATCAGTTCTTTGGCTGTTCCAATTGCCAACTCTGGATCAGAGTCTACGGCCGCCTCCATACGGGTAATCTGCTGTGCCACATATGTTGGGTCGCTACCGCTGAGTGTCTTTTTGGCTGCTAATAATCCTGGCGTCCCAATTATCCCAGTGTTGTGCCCAACAAAGACTGGTTTTCCTGAAAGCCGAGTTCTTTCCACGAGTTGAAATCCATCGTTCTTGAGAAAAGCGTTGTACAATTGACACAATCGCTCTGCTTCAGAAACAACCGGTCGGGGAATAGGATGTATAGTTTCACACAAGAAACGAAGCCAAACCTCATCATCGCAGCTTAACAGATTGAATCTGCTGTCGAAAAAGACCCAGTCATCATCCCAGTCAGTGGGATTGTTGATCCGGTGTTGCCATATGTCTCCCGCTGCATTAGAGAACCTCGTGTCTGTAGAAGGAAGAGAACCAAGGTCGAACAATCGCGATAAGAACTTTCTCTCGTCCAATTGACCAGCCCAGTTTATGCCTTCCTCACAGATTGCATTGACAATGTCCCGTCGAGTTATCTCGCTTATCTTCACGCTTTCTCCACATGGGTCCTGAAGGTCGAGGCCGAGGACTTGACAACCGAAGAACGTTTCATAGTCCTCCGTGTCGAGTTTCGTCATCTGATTACGATATTACCTCCCCTTTTCCACCAATTCCACCTCAGCCACAGCCACCGGCCCGTTTCCCCGGTCCCAGAGGGCGATGCGTTTGGCGCCAACATCCAGCAGGCAAATTTGCTCATCACCGAGTTGGAAGAGCACCTTGTCCTGTGGCAGATGGATCGCTCGCCAGACAGGCCAGTTGAAGACAGGGGTCCCCAAGGCGACTCGCATGAATTCCCCGGTCCCCTCCTGACTTCCATACAATCCGATACTTGGCCAGTGTGCCCAGGAAAATCGCCATGAACTGTCGGCGGCAATCCCGATCCGTGGGGCGGCCCCCCATCCCCAGTATCTTTGGCTCAACGAGGGTGTGTCGGAAGTGTTTTTGAAAAGACCGGCGGCGATGACAATCTCGTCGTCGAGACCCCGTTGTCGATCCAGCACGGCGACCAAGTCCCAAAGACCTGGTCCGGTTTCTGACGGTTGGAACTTGAGAAAACTCCGAACGTCTGTGGAGGCAAGTTCGAAGACCAACTCCTTCTCGCCCAGAGCGGAACGCCGGTAGACGTGGCCGTCATCCTTCGAGATGAAATAGATACTGACGCCTCGCGGAAGCGCCGCTTCCTTCGCGGGAACGATGGAGAAGCCCGTGAACAGACTCGTGCCACTGACGAGCCAGAAACCACCGAAGAGAAGTAGATAGCTCAGCGTCTGGATGAGAAGCGATGCCTTGACGCTCCGTGCGAACCAGTGAGACGTCTTTCGGAAACAGAAAGCGATGAACGGCCATTCGAGCAGGAGTGTCAGCAGGTATGTCACCAACACCAGAATGAGCAAGAGCCGCAGGGCACTGTTGATGTCCACCGTTTGCGATGCGCGGAGGGCCTCGACAATCAACATGCCGAACCATGCCGAGAAGTAGTTGGCCAGAATCAAAGCAACGATGCATCGACGACGGTTCAACTTAAACACTTTGGCAAGGAGCCAACCTTCCAACCAGCCGAGGAGTGCATTGCCAAAGAGCAAATGAAAACCGGAAGCCCAGACAAGGGGCGTGCCGGTGTCGGCCATGGCAACCTGCGGGTAAAGTGCCAGGAATATTGCCCAAGCTATCGTTCGCTTCTTCATCGCACTCACCCAGGAAGAACGAGCCAGTAAACCTCGCCTTGCGGGTATTCGGTTTTCCGAGGAACATTGTCCCTGGCACGCTGGCGGACGCATTCATCCCCCAAAGGCCACAAGCTCTAAACCACCCGTCCTCCCTTGGCGCCAGCATTCTTCTCTCGCGCGCGTATTCGTCAATCGGCAGCCGCGGCAGGTCGACGCCGTCGAGCAAACACAACCGTCCCCGCCGCCAACAACAGCAGGGTCATAACGATCAGGCCCCATTCGGAGACAGTGGGGGCGAAGATGAAGACTGGGACATCTTGGCTGCGGCTGTCGGGGAGCCCTATTGCTAGGTGAGGACCACCGGCACCGTCCTCCAACACGAAATCGATGTCCACTTCGTCACCAAGCAGAGCCAAGTTGGTCGGGTTCTCCCAGTCAAGTGTTATCTCCGACCCAACGCGTTCCACCACGAAGCCAGCCGCTTCCAGACCGGTCTCAAGCTTCTCGCTGGCATCCTCCGGCGTGTCGTTGGAATCGAGCGCAGCTAAGGCAGTATGCTCATCATTAAAGTCGAGGCGGATCATTCCGGGATGACTCCCGTCCGCATTGGGGAGACTGCACGCAAATTTGAACTTCTTATCGCCTGGCTCGACATGGCCGAACTCCACGTTCCCATCCATTTTGACGTCTGCCTTGGCTGTGTTTCCTCCGCCGTCGACCTGTTTGATTTTCTTTCCTCCCCCACCAAAGATCAAAATTCCGTTGTTGCCGTCGACTGTGACCTGCCATCCCGCGTTTCCCATGTCGAGAAGAATAAGGTTGCGAATCTGGTTCTCGGTCATCCCTCCGACGACGTGTGTTTGATCGTAGGTCTTCGCCGCGTCCTCTTCGCCTTCGGTCTTTGCAGTGATGCGGATGGACGTGTTAGCGGGAGCCTCCGTGCCATCGACATGAAACGTCCAACTCCCAGTCTGCCCCCAAGCGGACGTGGCAAGAGATTGGATTGCCATAGCTGTAACCGTTGCCAGAAGTACTTTTCCTCGGATCTTCATCGTGTGACCTCCGTTCGTCATGCTGGTTTCGTTGAGCGGGCTTTGCCCGCTGCTTCGCATTCCAAAGTTGCAGAAGATATGCACAGCCCACTAGATTCCACTTGAGGAAACAACGTGAATCGGAGGCGCGCGGGGATGCGTTTGGCGAACGGTCGAGGACCGGACGTCCGAGTTGGACTGGGATGGAGACCGTACCCCAACATCGGCCGATCCTGCCAATGACCGGTACCTCGGGATGGCTGTGCAAACATAGCCAAACAGGTGGACGACTCCGGTAGGATGCGCAACACTCCCCCCCGGTAAGACGCCAAGCGCAATCGCATTGGTGTGGAGAAGCGAGTTAATCACAATAGCTGTTCGGCTCATGGAAACGAACTCCTGCCCCCCTCTCTTGGGCTTCGATTCGTCCCTCAAATGATATGTGCCCATATCCTACAGAGACGGACTCATTTTGTCAACTTAAAGGTTCCCCCCATCTCAGTGAACCCAGGGGTTACGCCCTGAGCTAGTGCGTTGTCAACCCTAAGTTGTCGGGTTGGTTCCGCCTTGGTCTTTGTGGCACCGGCGTCCCGCCGGTGGAAGACACAGGCGAGACGCCTGTGCCACAGAAACCGGAACCCAATTAACCCGAAAAATTAAGGTTGACGCAGCGCTAGTCTCTTCCGTCCCTCCGGGACGCGTGCCGCGCGCACCCATTACTGCAATCCTTGTCAATCATGTGGAGGCGGGAGCGCTGAACAAGATTGGGGGCTGTATTGACGGGAGCCGGCGGAGATTTTTTGCGGTGGTGAGGACGGCGATTGCGAGCGAACACGGGGAAAGGTGGTCCGGGCGTGCCGGTCGGCGAACCGGCCGCATGGGTGGATGAGCCGGGGGCAGGGGTAACCGAATCGGTCCAGCCGGTTGTGGCGCTCCTGCCGTATCAACATGCGGCGGTGTATAGCAAGGCACGCTTCACCTGGAACTGTTGGGCGCGGCAGACGGGGAAGAGTTTTACTTTCAGTCTTCGGTGTGTGTTGCGAGGTCTGGCGCGGCGGAGGAAGCAGATCATCCTATCGGCCGGGGAGCGACAAAGCCGGGAGGTGATGGAGAAGGTGCGGATGCACTGTCGCGCGATGAAGATCTGGAACGAGTTTCACGGGTTCGCGTTTGACCGTGACACGTCGATCCGGCAGTTGGAGGTTCGGCTGCCGGGCGGCGTGCGGATCATCGCGTTGCCGGCCAATCCGATGACGGCGCGGGGTTATACCGGTGATGTATTCCTCGACGAATTCGCCATGCACCAGGACGACGATGCCATCTGGGCGGCACTCTTCCCGACGCTGCTTCGGGGCGAGGGAGCGTTAGACGTGGCCTCCACACCGCGCGGGCGGAAGAACATGTTCTACAAGCTGAAATCGAACCCGATGCTGGCGCGGCAGACGGTGACGCTCGATGAGGCTGCCGCGGCAGGGCTCGACGTGGACGTGGGCGCCATGCGTTCGGGCATCGGCGACGAGTTGGCTTGGCGGCAGGAGTTTTGCTGCGAGTTCGTGGACGAGGCGACGAGCTTCATGCCGTTTGATTTGATCCGCGGTTGCCAGGATCCGAGGCTCGATGTCGCGGTGGATTGGCGATGCCTGGAACGTCGCGACGCGGAGGTGTACGCGGGCGTGGACATCGGACGGTATCGCGACCTGACGGCGGTGTGGCTCTGGCAGCGCGAGGGTGACACGCTCGTGACACGCGGTGTGCTCACGATGGAGAACGCCGGCTTCAGCGAGCAGGAGTCGGCGATCGCCCGGCTGCTGGAACAGCGAGCCCTTCGGCGGTGTTGCATCGACGCGACGGGACTCGGCTTGCAGTTGGCGGAACGCTTGACTGAGCAATTCGGCGACCACCTCGTGGAACGTGTCGTCTTCACGTCGGGTTTGAAGAGTGAGCTGGCGGGCGGGCTGCGGGTGTCCGCCGAGCGGGGGATTCTGCGGATTCCAGCGGACGAGACGATTGTCAACGACTGGCATTCGATCTCGCGGATTGTGACGAACGGCGGCTACATTCGATACGACGCGGATCGGTCAAGCGGCGGACACGCGGACCGATTCTGGGCGGCGGCGTTGGGAATTCATGCGGCCGGCGGATATTTAGGCGGGGCAGGCTTTGAGACGTTGGGGCAATTGACGTTTGCACGGCGTGGGATTTGGTGATGCGCGGAGGGGCACTGGCGGGCGAGCCGCCAGTGGCACCCATGCGCTGACGCGACGTAGCGTCGGCCCCCCGTGGCCGACGTGAAATGGTGAACGGCATACACGCCTATCGACAACTGAGGATCAGCGCCGTGACTGTGCGGGAGCGGTTGGCATTCGTCGAGTGAGCTGCCACGGTTGCGAGGTGACCGCTTGCTTACGCGCGCGGCTCTGATCCCATCGCGCGTCCTGAATGTCACGTCGGCCACAGGGGGCCGACGCCACGCACGGCGAGAGGCCCCGGCGTGGAAAAGAATTGGGACTTGCTGGACTTCGAGCAATCTGGATCAATCGGTTTGGAGATGAGTGATGGGTTTGTTGAAACAAGTCGTCAACGCGTTGGGTCGAGGTTCGGATCGCCATGTGAAGCCGGGCGTCCTTTTGGGACGTCGGAAGGAGGACACGGTTCGCGACTATCCCGCGGACGGCCTGACGCCGCAGGGGCTGATCACGATTCTCCGCGAGGCGGACAGCGGCTCTCTCTCCGCGCAAATGGAACTCTTCGAGCAGATGGAGGAGAAAGACGCGCACTTGTACAGCGTGGTGAACACGCGGCGATTGGCCGTCACGGGGCTTTCGTGGAAAGTGGTTTCCGCCGCCGAGCTGCCGGGATGGGGCGCGGCGAGAAGCGTGTCGCGCGACCGAGGGTTGGCGGATGAAACGGCGGCTTATTGCGACGACGTGTTGCGAAAGGCCAAAGGCTTTGAGGAGTCGCTGGTCCATCTCTCACTGGCATTGGGCAGAAACATCTCGGCTGTGGAATAGGTTTGGGAAGCCACGGCGACCGGGCTGCGGCCGGTGGAATTCCAGCCGGTTGACTTCGGGCGATTGGTGCTTGGAGAGTTGGACGAAGTCCGCGTGCTGACAAAGGAGTCGCCCCGAGATGGAATTGAAATGCCGCCGGATAAGTTCATCGTTCACATTCCACAAGCCGTCTCTTCGCATCCCTCGCGCGGCGGATTGCTGCGTGTCACCGCGTTGGCATACCTTGGCAAACACTTCGCGATCAAAGACTGGTTGATCTTCGCGGAAGTGTTCGGGATGCCGGTGCGGATCGCGCGCTACTCTCCGAACGCCTCGGCGGAGGAAAAGAAGGAACTGCTGGAGATGCTCCACCAATTGGGCGCGGATGCGACCGGCATTTTCTCGAAAGCGGTGGAAGTGGAGATTCAGCAGACACGTTTGCCCGGCGAGACGAATCTCTATGAAAACCTGTGCCTCTATTTCGACCGGGAGATCAGCAAGGCGTGGCTCGGCCAGACGCTGACAACGGACACGGTTCGCACGCTGTCGAGCGCGGGCGCGGCGGCCGTGCACGATCGTGTGCGACGTGACATCCGCGATGACGATCTCCGCAAAGAGGCAACCACACTTCGCCGGGATCTGCTGGCGCCGATGGTGCGGATGCAGTTTGGAGCCGATGCACCGGTTCCGCACTTCCGACGCCTGTGCGACCAAAGTTCGGATCCGGAACGGTTGGCCCGTGTGCTCTCGCTTGCCGTGAATGAGTTAGGCGCGAACATCCCGGCGCGCTGGGCGCACACAGCACTGGGGCTGCCAGAGGCACGAGAAGGAGAAGCATCCCTCAGAGGCGAGATCATGAAGGCCGCGCGAGAGGGAACGGTGAGCAAGACTGGGGGATGATGCGGCGAGCGGGGGGGGAGTCGCATGCAAATGGAATACCCGGAGCATTTCATGACTGGGTGTGGCACCGGCGTCTCGCCGGTGGGGACACCGCCCGGACGGCGGTGCCACAACGGGCAATCAGAACAAGCGTGAGCGGAGGACACAATGCAGGAAATAACAAATGTGTTGCAGCGAAGCGATCGACCGGGTGTGGACCGTGTCGCACTGGAGGCTTCGGCCCTTGGCGATACGACGGTGCCCACTCGGGTGCTGATCGCGCCATGGGGCGAAGTGAAGAGTTCATCGGGTTCGTTCGTTGTGGACGAAGAGGCGGCACGATCAACGATTGTCGCATTCAAGAACCACAAGACCGACCTGCCGGTGGACTATGAGCATCAGACTCTGGGGGGCGCGTATAGTTCGCCAACAGGCCAGGCCCCCGCCGCGGGCTGGATCAAGACGCTGTCAATGGCTCTGCCGGCGGAATTGGATATGAAGACGGATAGCAAGCCGTCGGATGGCAAACAGATGGGCGGCGAGCAGACGAACGGTGACCGGACGAGCGGCGACCAGACTCCCGAAGAGGCGGTGGCGGGTCTTTGGGCGGACGTCGAATGGACGCAAGATGCGAAATCAAAGCTGGGCAATCGGGAGTATCGGTACTTGTCGCCGGTGGCTTTGGTGCGGCGAAGCGATCGACGTCTTGTCGGTCTTCACTCCGTGGCCCTGACAAACAAACCGGCCATCATCGGGATGAAGCCGGTCGTCGCAAGTGCCACGGCAGTGTCACCTGACAACATGAACGTGCCGAGTGACCACCAGGAATCACCGAGCATCGAGAGCATGGCACCGATGGATGCTGAACCCATTCCAGCGACGGTGGAACTTCGCAACGTGTTGTCGTTGGACGAATCGGCACAGGAGGAGGTCATACTCGTCGCCGCGGCGGATCGCATTCGATCGTTGGAACAAGCCGAGACGCTCCGCACCGCGACCGAGCGCGTGGCTCGGGCGATGTCGGCCGGCAAGCTGACAAACAATCAGCGGGATTGGGCACTGTCGTTGGCACAGCGGGATCCGGACGAATTCGATCGATGGGAGCGAGAGGCGCCTGCGGTGGTACCGATGGGCCGAATCCCGCCGCCGGACACCGGTGGATCATCTCAATCGAGCGCGAAGTCTCGATCAATCGAGGCGGTCGCATCAGCGGAATGGCAGGCGAACAGGACGGCGCTCGAGAAACTCTGTTCGCAAGAAGCCTACGTGGCGAACGCGCTTCGAGCGTCCGGATCATAGTGAGAAGTCGGTTTGGCTGAGCCATTTTTTATGGCATAAACAATTGAAAGTAGACAGGAGCAGGTGATGGCACTTACGGCAAGTCGCGAGTTGAATCGCTACGTGGATCAGGAGCTGAGAACGTTTCCGGTCGGGGCATCGGAGAAGGTCTGGAAAGGCGCGATGGTGGGCGTTGATCGATCGACGGGGCATGTTCGCAACCTCGTGGGCGGAGATATGTTCGCAGGCATCGCATACGAAGAGATCGACAACTCCGCGGGAAGTGGCGGAGATTTAATGATCAGGCTGTACACACAAGGCGACTTCGTCCTGACCGCGAACAACGCATCGCAGAACTGGGTGGGCTCACCGGTCTACGCCACCTCGGATGATGTGACCACCGTGCTTGCGATTCCGAGTTCGAGTTACTGCGGTGTACTACTATCGGTAGTCGGAACAAACATGGGAATCATCCGGATTCAACCGCTGGCGATGGGACTGATCGAACACGCGGCACAAGCGCCGTTGGCAAGCTCGACCTCATCGGCGACGCAGAACCCGGTCTTGATCGCCCAGCGGCCAATCAAGATCAAGAGTGTGGAGGTTTCGTTCAATACTGTTCCGGATCAGGGTGTATTGAACGTGGGAACCGATGCAAGTGATCCGGACGAAGTGGTGAACAATTTCAATCTGGCGACACTGGCGGCCAACACGCCCACGACGATGAGTCTCGTGAACCGCGACATTGCGGCCGGGGTGCGCCTGTGGGCGAAAGTGGGGCAGGCGTCCAGCACGGCGGGAGACTGCGGCATCCTGACGGTGCGGTATTCAGAGTTGCCTTAGTCGGTCGAACGATCATCTTGATTTCGAATCTTAAGGAGCAGATGGGATGGCAGTTATCAGCACAGGTCTGTTGACAAAGGGGCTTCGTAGCGAGTTTTTCAATCGGCTCGAGTCGACGCCCTCGTTCTTCGGGGACTTGTCAACGCGCGTCGTTTCAAACTCGGACCGAGAGGTGTATCGATGGCTCGGCACCGTTCCGCGCGTCCGTGAATGGGGATCGGGCCGGTTGGCACAAGGACTCCGAACGGAGAATTACTCGATCGACAATCTCAAGTACGAGGCGACGATCGAAGTGGATCGTGATGAAATCAGCGACGATCAGACCGGCCAGATCCGGCTTCGCGTCGCGGAGCTGGCGCAGCGTGCGGCGACGCACAAGGACTACATGATCGCCCAGTTGTTGATCAACGGCGAAAACCCTGGAAACAACAGCTACGACGGTGTCAGTTTCTTCAGCGCGTTGCACGCTTCAGGCGAGTCAGGCAACCAAAGCAACCTGCTGACCGCGTCTGCGGATGAACAGGACGCGCCCACCGTGGAAGAATTCAAAGAAGCGCTGAAGGCCGGCATCGGCACGATGCTGAACTACAAGGACGATCAGGGGGAACCAATCCTGATTTCGGCTTCCAGCCTGGTCTGTGTGGTTCCACCAAGCATGTTGTTCACAGCCTCGGAAGCCATCAACGCCACGGTCGTGGATAATCAGACGAACGTCATGCGCGGAATCGCCCGGGTCGTCGCGTTTCCCTGGCTGACGGATCAGTCGAAGTGGTATCTGCTGAAGACGGACGGCGTAGTGAGGCCCTTCATCTTCCAGGACCGCGAACCCATCGAGTTCACGGCGTTGACGGGCGACTCGGACGAAGGCTTCCGCCGAGAGAAATACCTCTTCGGTGTTCGGGCGCGATACCGAATGGCGTACGGATACTGGCAATACAGCGTGCGGATGGATTTCGCGTAACCAGGTAACGGGGTCGGGGAGTGGGTCGGCATCCGCGAATGCCGGCGTGTGCGACGGCCGATCGGGTTGTTCGTCGGGGTTCGGCCCGATCCGGTCGTCGCCAAGAGAGCGAGCTGTATTGCCGCACACGATCAGAAGCCGCGCCCGTTAGGAAGCGGTTAGCATTCGACTTCGTTGGTGGCAAGCAAACTGGGTATCCCCGTCGGCCACAGGAGGCCGACGCTACAGAAAAGCGTCAATGGAAGATGCATGCTCAAACCTAAAACGCGCTAGTAACACCCTCAAGTCGGCGATGTTTGGACTTCACGAACAGGTGACAGAACAATGGCATATGTAACGAACAGCGACATCGAAGCGTGGCTCGGAACGGAAACCTACATCGCGCTGACGGATGATTCGGGCAGTGGTTCGGCGGACGAGACGAAGGTGGACGACGCCCGCATGGGAGCCGAGGGCGAGGCAAACAGCTATATGGCGGCGCGTTACCAGGTGCCGGTGACAATCTCAAGCGAGCCGGAGGTGGAGGCGGTGCTCAAGACTTTTGTCCTGGACCTGGTGTCGTATCGACTGCACAGCCGTCGCCCTCCGGTGCCGAAAGATGTGGTACGCCGCCGGGATGAAGCGATCACGTGGATGGAGCGGGTCGCATCGGGCGTAGTCCACTTGCCGTCCGCGACACCGCTATCACAGAGCGTTTCGATTGGGACACTCGGCGAGGCTGCGGGTCCCGAGCGTGAGATGACCCGGGAAGGAATGCGAAACCTCTAGTGCATCTTAGGCATGAGATGGCATCCCCGCGGCGGTGATCAGAGCCGCGCGCGTCAGCAAGCGGTCAGCGCTCGACATTGTGGGGTGCGAACAAACTGGTAATCCCCGTCAGCCACGGGGGGCCGACGCTCCAACAAAGAATGCACTCTCAAGGCTCAATAGATCTCGTGCTCAGACGCTGGTCAACTGATGGGGGCTGACTCAACATGAACAGGTCCTCGACCGGCAAATGCATTGCCGCCGTCATTCAATCAGGTGAAAGAAAATGTCCCGATTAGGAGATCTCGAAAACACGTTGGTGTCGCGCCTCGCGTCGGCCATGCTCGGCGACTCGCCGCTGTTCGAAGTGGTGCGCGGCGTGTCGGGAGGTTTTAGGGCATCGATCCGGGATGCGATGAAACGTGAGCGGATACCCGCCGCGTATGTGGCATTCATCGAAGAACCGACCGCACCCGAAACAAGCGAGGTCAAGCTCGGGGCAAAGTTTGTGGTGTACGTGGCGGCTCGGGCGTTGCGCGTGGAGTCGGACCCCCGACACGGCGATGCGAACACGCCAGGCGCATTCGTGTTACTCGAAAAGGCCCGCGAGCAGCTCGACGACTATGAACCTTCGACAGGCCTGCGAGCCGTCAATCTCCACGAGAAGTTCGTCGAGGCGGACAATCGCATCGCAGTGTACGAGCTACTCTATCGAATCTGGCCCATCGTAGAATCACCACTGACCTTTGCAGGCCAAGCCCTGACCGGAAGTGCCAGCCGTATGACACTTCATCTCGGGCCCCTGGAAATGGAGGACGAAGAGGACACCCTTGAAGGTGGGGACAAAAACTATCTTCTCACGCTCGGGCTCCTTCCCCAGACGTTTGTCTGGCAGGGCCAATTACGCGCTGCAAGCGACTCGGAATTGAACACGATCGAATCGAACATCGAAGCCGCGATCGCGGCTCACACCAAGGGCAACATCGCCGACGGCACAGGTCGGGTATTCACGGATTGCATCCTCGAACGGGTCACACACAACGGCCCGCGCCGCCCCACCGGCAGCGGCGCGATGCGGATACAAAACATCGAGCTGCACTTCGTCCAATTAAAGCAGGCAGCGGCAAACTGAAAGAGGCCGCCGCAAGCGGTCACAAGCGATCGATCCACCTCCTTACTGGCGATGATCAGTCCGATACACAAGCTCCTGCGGGCAGTGGTTGGCACGGTCAAGCGGTCGCTTGGCCATGGCTTGCCTCACGTGCAGCACGGCCCAGCATGGCTGGACCGTGCCACCCTCACCTCATCAACCGATGCACAACGGGGCACTGGTGTCTGAGTTCACCGTTACAGAAGTGCGTTTGGCCTGCATTCTCGCTTTGGCCCAGTGCGGCTATACTGACTCTTAAGAGGTGGCGTAACTTCCAATGACCGAGAGGCATGGATCATGGCTGAGGGTAGTGAATCGGTGGAGAACGAAATCGCGGCAGCGGTGGAGCCGGAACCGTTGGGGGCGGATGTGTTGCGGTGGCGGTGCGATCCGAACACGTTGGGATTTGTTTCCACGGCGGAGGTCGAGCCGCTGCATGGGGTGATCGGCCAGGACACCGCGGTGGATGCGCTGCGATTCGGTCTGGAGATCAACGCGCCGGGGCAAAACATCTTCGTTCGCGGCCTGGCAGGGACCGGCCGGATGACGTTGATCCGCCGGATGCTCGAACAAACGCAGGTGTCGTGTCCACGCACGAAGGCGTGTTGTTACGTACACAACTTTGAACAGCCGGATCGGCCGAGTTTGATCACGTTGCCTCGTGGGAAGGGGCAACACTTCCGGCAGTGTATTCAAACGTTGGCGGATTTCATTCGCGACGATCTTCGAGGAGCACTCGCTTCCGAGCCGCTTCAGGCGCGGAAGACCGCGCTGGGACAGAATGCGGCTACGAAGATATCGGCGTTGACGACACCCTTCGAGGAATCCCTCAAAGAGGTGGGATTGGCACTGGTCAGCATCCAAGTCGGCTCGACCACGCAGGCGGCGATTTTCCCACTCGTGGACGACAAGCCGGTCCCGCCGGAGGAATGGGAATCGCTTTGCGCCAGCGGGAAGATCAGCGAGGATTCCGCGAAGGAAGTTCGGGATCGGCGAAGCACGTTCGAGAAACAGCTCCAGACGATCATGCAACAGGTGAACGAGATTCAGCGTGAGCACGCGCAACAGGACCGATCGCTTTTGGAGGAGGCGGTGCGTTCGATTCTCGGGGAGATGGTGGGGAAGATCACGGCGGAGTTCGATGATGCGCGGGTGCGAACCTTTCTCGATAAGGTGGTGAACGATGTCGCCGTCAACAGGATCCACACCAAGGAGGAGGATGAGGATTACTCACGGCAGTATTGCGTGAATGTCGTCATGAGCCACCCGACTGCCGGGGGGTGCCCGATCGTCGTCGAGAACACGCCGACGATGAGCCACCTTCTCGGCACGATCGACTTAAAGTTCGAGCGGGACGAGCCGAGCCCTGCGGACCACATGACGATTCGCGCTGGCTCACTCTTACAAGCCGATGGGGGCTACCTGATTATCGAAGCGCGTGACGTCCTTCGCGAGCCTGGCGCGTGGAATGTGTTGGTCCGCACTCTCAAAACGGGCAAGCTCGAAATCACGCCGCCCGACATGGAGAGCCAATGGCGGGCGGTCACACTCAAGCCGGAGCCGATTGACGTCAACATCAAGGTCATCCTGCTCGGCGGTGCCGAAACCTATTATCTGCTGGATTCACAAGACCCTGATTTCCCGCACTTGTTCAAGGTGTTGGCCGACTTCGATAGTGAGATTCCCCGGAGCGCGGAGTCCATCTCGGACTATGGGCGGGTGCTGGCCCGGATCGCCGCCGAGGAGAAGTTGCCGCCCTTCGCGAATACGGCCGTCGCGGCCCTGGTCGAACACGGCGCGAGGATTGCGAGCCGTAAAGACCGACTGACCACCCGGTTCGGCAGACTGGCGGACATCGCCAGAGAAGCCGCCTTCATCACAACCAAGCAGAGCCGCCCCATGGTGACGGGCGTGGATGTGGTGAACGCCATTCACAATTCCAAAGTCCGGGCAAACCTACCGTCGAAGCACTTCCTCGATTTGTTGGCCAGTGGCACGATTCGCGTCGCCACCCGTGGCATGGCTGTCGGGCAAGTGAACGGGTTGGCGGTGATCAGCGCGGGTCCTTTGACGTACGGTTTTCCAACGCGAATTACTTCAACGATCGGCCCAGGCAGCGCAGGCGTCATCAACATCGAACGCGAGGCCGACCTGAGCGGGGCCATCCACACGAAGGGCTTTTACATCTTGAGCGGGCTGCTGCGATACCTGATGCGAACGGAACACCCACTGGCTTTTCATGCCTCGGTCGCATTCGAACAAAGCTATGGCGGGATTGACGGTGACTCGGCCTCGGCTGCGGAGATATGCTGCTTGCTCAGCGCGCTGACCGACCTGCCGCTTCGTCAGGACATGGCCATTACGGGCGCGATCGACCAGGTTGGCAACATCCTGCCGGTAGGAGCCACGAACGAAAAGATTGAGGGTTTCTTCGACACGTGCAGCCAGATCGGCTTGACCGGCACGCAGGGTGTGATCGTCCCGCAGGCAAACGCTCGCGACCTGATGCTCCGCGAGGATGTCGTGGAAGCCTGCGTCGGAGGGAAGTTCCGCGTGTATGGTGTTGACAGAATCCATGAGGCGCTGGAACTGCTGACCGGCTTCGCGGCAGGGGAACGTGGGGCCGATGGCGAGTATCCGGAGAACAGCCTGCTGGGTGTGGCGGTAGCGAGGGCGTTCGAGTTTTGGCTGAAGAGTTCGCCGGGCGTCGAGGCCTTCGAGGATAAGAAAGATGAGGAAGGGATGAAGGGTTAAGGGCAGCGCCGCAGTGGAGCAACGCCGCCCTTGTGGTGATTTCATCAGGTGTCGTGGGTTCGACTGATTGTGCTACGGGCAGGTGATGCCGAGCAGGCAATCAACAAACGATTCGACATCCTCGATTTCAAACGTTCCATTCGGCGTGCCAGGATACATATCAGCACAAGCACACCCGGGCGCGGCGGGATCGTCGGACAGATAGCACGAGAGGAATCCCTGGATGTCGTTTCCATCAACCCCGCCGACACCGTCCATGTTGCCAAACCCGTCCTCACAGGCCGGCGCGGAGGAGTCAATTCCCCAGATTTCCACGTCGTCAATATTCCAACCGCTATAGAGCCAACTTCCGTCTGTCGTACCCATCGTCCAACGCAGATAGAGGGTCGGCTGGCCATCGGCCACAGCGGAAATATCGTATTCCCGCAGGCTCCACGCTGAATCGGTTAGCTCGACGCCGTTCTCCCAAATCGTGGTCCAACTAGTTCCGTTATTGCTGACCCGCACGTAGGCGTGGTCATAACTGTTCCGCTCGACATTCAACCAGCGGCGGAACTTGAGCGAAACAGCACTGAGGTCCGAGCAGTCGATCGCTGTGCTGGTCAGGTGGCGTTCGGGCATGTCGTTCGTATAATCGCCGTTCAGGTTGTACCCATACACGTTGCTGCCGGTGTATCCGCTGGAGGGATCAGCGTTGCCATGATCCGAGCCTCCGGAGCCGCTGGGTTGGCCAAAGGCCCAGGTACCTTCCGTGGTCCAGCCGGGATTCGAGTCCATCGAGAAAAAGTAGGCCTGGCCCGGGCCGCCGACCTGGAGCGAAACCAGACGGCTGGTGTTTCCCTGGCCGGTCGTGGTGTTGGTGAAGGAAACAGTGTCGGTATAAACGCCATCCCCCAGTGAATTGGCGTTCGAGTTGATCGATACGGTCACAACCGCAGTCCCCCCCCCACCGGAGAGATAACCAGACCCATTGGTAATGGTGAGCCACGACGCGTTCTTGGTCACGCTGTAGTTGAAGCCCGAGGCGCCCAGGTTTTCGAGCGTATAGACGGCGCTGCTCGGCGTGAATGGACCACCCGGATCACCGGCGGAATCAAACCCGCTACTGGGCGTCACCTTCAATCCATCCGCCCCTGGCACGAGGGTGTCAACGCTCATGGCGCCGGAGGAGATGGGATCAAGCCAACTACTCAGCGAGTTCCAGGAGTAGGAAAAACGACCGTACCAGTCCGATGTCTGACTGGTGCATGAGGCATAGCCGCCATGAAGCTGGCCGACAACGTGATGGTTCTTGTCAAACAAGGGGGAACCGGACGAACCACCCTCGGTCGTTCCGTCGTCCCAATCGGTGACGCGAATGTGCGTCCCGTTGCCTGGTACGGATTCTTCGAGATACGTGGTTGTCGAACAGGGGTCGTTCTCAAAGCTGATGCTCTTCTCATCGGTGCTGGGGTGGTGAATCGCCACGGCACTCGTCGGATCGGCGGTGGAGCGATCCCAACCGGCAAAGGTCACTTCGTAGGCAGGGTTCGGATCATCGTCGAGGAGAACCAAAGTGAAATCAGACGCGCTGCCGGACGCCAGGTGAACGGAGCCGGTCTGGTACTGGGATAGAGAACCGCCGCCATGCTGACCGCACGTTGGGCTTTCGAAGTTCCAATACACGACGAGAGACTGGTCGTTGCTGGTGTCGATGCCACAGTGATTCGCGGTCATGAAGTACGGCGTTTCGTCTTCGGCCGTGTTGTTGATCATGAAACCGGTGCAAAAGGTGCTGCCGCCGGTGGAGATGACGCCCACGGAGGGAATCTCGTCTCGCCACGGGTCGCCCTCCGGGCAGACAACATCGTTGTTGCATGAGCCGGAGCGGGGACTCCCGGAATCGAGATCGAGTGGTTCACCAAAAAGGCGGTAGCCGTGATTGATCGAGCCCAATTCGAGTTCAAGCGCCGCCTCCGCGTCGCGGTCCGGGAGGGTAATCTCAACAACAATGTCATCGGCCAGCAGAACGGGGCTCCAAAACTCACCATGCGCGTCGTTGTCCTCATCGGTGATTGGACCTACTTCGTAACTTTTGTCGGTGGCATGCAGAAGCATCTGGCCCCCCGCCGGCATGACGAACCGAGTGAAACCCAGATTCAAAGACAGGGCCCCGGGTGACACGATCCGCAGCCGCCATTGGCGGCGACCATCCGCGAGCGTTTCCCACAAGCCATCTGATGCCGGCGTGATCGAGACCGGATGCGGAATCGCGTATCTCGGCGGAAGCCCATTTGCCTCACGGGCCTCATCCTCGAACCGAATTTCTTCCAGGTCGATCGGCGCCACATCAACAGTGGCAAGTTCGCTTGAGGCGACAGTCTGGACAGGATCACCCTCAGCGACAGCCTGAGAGACCATGGCTCCCGCCAGCACCAAACACACCAGAGAAAACATCAATATCAACCGCGACATGTTCCGCCACCCTCACAGAATGAACCATGACCGCAGGCGCACCACGCACCCGACGGTTCTCTTATTATCGGTTAAGCCTGAGGGAGAAATGCCGACCGGCTCGAATCGCTTTCCCCAACCGGGTTGTCTTTCAGGCCAACCCGGATAATCCACCATCCTACCGAATTCCGGAAAAGAGGTCTACTTATTTCATCGCGTCCCCTGCCCTCGCGGTAATGGAAATCCCCCTTTCCTCGCGGGATTTGCGGCGGATTGCACGACGCTCTGATTCAGACGACGAGTTTCGATTGAGAAGCGGATGCCTCATTAGAGCATTTTAGTGTTGAGAGGGCATGCTTCGCCGTAGCATCGGCCCCCCGTGGCCGACGAGGATAACCGTTTTGCTCGCCCCCCACAAGACCGAACGCTGACCGCTTGCTGACGCGCGCGGCTCTGATCTCCGCCGCAGAGAATGCCATCTCATGCCTAAAATGCTCTAAGGGAGTCGATTATCGTCTATCAGCTTTTGGCAGTAGTGAAACAAGCAGCCGACCTCAGGTCGATCAACCCTATGAGCAGATGTATTAACGGACTCTTCGATTGACACGCCCGGCTCTAATCCAGGAGACCATTCGATTCCGGTAACCAGGTGTTCTGTCAGCTTTTCAGTTCGTGCTTGCTGAGAACGTTGTAGATGGGACCCCGGGGGGTCAGCGTGGACTGAAAAAAGTTGACACTTGTGGCTGTCTGGATGCCGGCGTCGAAGGGTGGTTCGCGATCCAACGCGACTCGGACCGCACCGCTGCCGGACAGGTCTCGATTTCGGGCCAACGTCAGATGAGGTGAGAATCGCCGCCTTTCTTTTGGAAAACCCAACGAAGCAAGAAGGTCTTCGCATCGCTCCTGACACCTGGCGAGGCCGTCGTTCGGGTCCTCGATGCCGACCCAGACGACTTTGACACCGCCGTGCGGCGGAAAGGTGCCGGTGTTCCGGATGCGGATGTCAAACTGCCGGCACTCCTGTGCAAGCTGCCCCATCGCTTCGCTAACAGATGCAACTTGCTTGTCCGCGATTTCGCCAAGAAACTTGAGGGTCAGGTGAATCAGATTGGGTTCGACCCATTTGAGATTTCCGCATTGCGGCCGAAGCCTCTCTTGCAGATTGCGAAGCTGCCTCTTGACTGCGTCGTCAAGTTCAATCGCGATGAAGGTTCGCATATAGCACTTTTAGAAACGGCGTAGCGCCCGACCCCCGTGTCGGACGTTGAATACCAAGCGTATCTGACGGCCGACAGAGGCGTCGGCCGCTCCACTCAAACTGAAATCGCTCAAGTCTATTCCGCTGGCAACTTCTTCAGCTTCCACAACTTCTCCGAATCACTCGAAGGTGGTCATTGCCTTGAATTCCGCCAGCCTGGCCTCGAGCCTGGCTCTGTCGGCGTTCCGGATCGCATCGAGGGAAAAGTCCTCGATTGTGATCGAGGCGACGCAGGTGCCGTAGGCCAGGGATGATCGGAGAGGCTTGGCGCCGACCTGATCGAGGGCGGCGAGGTGCCCCATCATCCCACCGCCGAAACTATCGCCGGCTCCGGTGGGGTCTTTGACCGTTGCCGCCGGATAGGCGGGCAAGATGAAAAGGTCATCGCGCGAAATGAGCATCGCGCCGTGTTCGCCCTTTTTGATGACGACAAAGCGCGGGCCTGTTTCGAGGATCTTACGACCGGCGAGGACGAGGTTGTCCTGATCGGTGAGCAATCTCGCTTCGCTGTCGTTGAGCACGACGCCGTGGACTCGGCCGAGCGTCTTGAACAGTTCGTCACGGGCAGTGTTGATCCAAAGGTCCATCGTGTCGCACACGATCAGCTTCGGGTTCGTCAATTGATCGATAAAGCCGCCCTGGATCGCGGGGTGCGTGTTTGCCAGGAAGACGTATTCGGAATCTCGAAACTGCTCGGGAATCTTGGGCGGCTCTTCAGCGATGACGTTGAGATCGGTGCTGATGCTTTCCCGCTGGTTCATGTCGTCGAGGTACTTGCCGTGCCAACGAAAAGTCTTGGAACCGGACCGGGTTTCGAGTCCCGCTGTATCAATGGGTCGGCCTTCAAACGTGTCGCGGAAGGCCTGCGGGAAATCATCGCCGACGACGCCGACGAGTCGAACCGGCGTGAGCAGAACCGCAGCAAATGCGAAGTACGCAGCCGACCCGCCTAGCACGTCTTTCACACTGTGCCCGGGTGTTTCAACGGTGTCTATGCCGATGGTGCCTGTAACGAGCAGAGACATGGATTCCTCCGATGGTTGTGTCTGTGCGATGGTATGTGAAAGTTCGTTTTCAGGCTGATCTTGAGACCAGCCATGCGGATTGTGCGGGTGATCGGCCGTGGCGTCAATCCAGCCTCGGTGTACGCTACGTTGACAACCTTGCGTCTCAAGTGCGACAATCGGCTTCGCGCGGGACATTCGGCTTCCGTGTGTGTCGAACGGAGGATGCCGCCGGCATCGCTGTGGTGATGAATTTGTACGTGAAGAAGAGATCGAAGGCGATCGCTCGGTGGGTGCTCCTGCTCGTTCCGATCATGATCGGGCTGGGCTGCATCGGCCAGCCATCTTCGCCTTCCACCAAGCCGCCGGCGGTCACAGTCAAGAAGGAGAGGGTTGCGAAGTCACCGCCGCCCCCCTCCGAGAAGCCGAAGATCGACATGAGCGGACTCCCCGGTCAGGTCCATGTTGTTCAGGAGGGAGACACACTCTACAGCCTCGCCGAACGCTACTACGGGCATAACAAGTATTTCCGCCAGATATTCACCGCAAACCGAAATCGTCTTGAAGACCCGAATCGTCTGCCTGTGGGGATGCGGCTGATCATTCCGCCGGCGTCAGAACCATGAGCGGAACCGTACAGCAGCCACAATCGCTCGCGGATGCAGTTCAGTTTCTCCCGGGGGTCGGTCCGCGCCGGGCCAAGGTCTTTGCGAAGCTCGGCGTTGAGACCGTGGGAGACCTGCTCGAATACCTTCCCTTTCGACACGAGTGCCACGAACAACGCTGCGTCGAGAATCTGGAGGAAGGTATCGTCGCAACGGTGACGGGCCAGATTGAACGCATCTCGTCACGACGAGGCCGGCGTGGCGCGACGGTATCCGCCATGTTGCTGGACAACACCGGCACTTGCCGACTGTCCTGGTTCAACGCCGGCTGGATGCGTGATCGATTGGCGCGCGGCATGGTTGTTCGGGCAACCGGCAAGGTGACGGCATACGAAGACCTGGCCCAGTTGGTCAATCCTCGCATCGAGGTGTTGGGAGAAGATGCGGAACTGGCGGACGATTCGGCGCCGGCGGAATTCGAGGGGGTGTATCCGGCCACGGCGGAGTTATCGAGCCGGATGATCGGCCGAATCATCTCGACCAATCTCGACAGGATGCTCTCCGGCGTGCAAGAGTGCCACGCGCCCGAGCATCTCTCGCGAAGGAATCTCGCGCCGCGGGGATGGGCGTTGTCGGTGATTCATCGACCGCGCGATCCGGTCGACGTGGAAGCGGCGCGGCATCGGTTGGCGTATGACGAACTGCTGTTGATGCAACTCGCTGTCACGATGGCGCGGCGTCGCCATCGTGAAGGCCCTGCCGCACAGGCGATGCAATGTCGGGCTGCGATCGACGAACGAATCCGGCGGCGGTTTCCCTTCCAGTTGACATCGGCCCAAGATCGGGCGATTGCCGCGATCATGACGGATCTGGGCACTGCGAGACCGATGAATCGGCTGCTGCAGGGCGATGTGGGGTGCGGCAAAACGGTGGTGGCGCTGTACGCGGCGCTGGCGACCGTCGCGAACCGATGTCAGGTCGCGCTCATGGCCCCGACGGAACTGCTGGCGGAACAACACTACCGTTCGATCACGCGGTACATGAAAGGCAGCCGTGTGCGACATGCGCTGCTGGTCGGCCGACTGAGAGCGGCGAAGCGTCGTGAGACCCTGACGAGAATCGCAAACGGTGAGTTGGACATCGTCGTTGGGACGCACGCCTTAATTCAGAAGGACGTGCGGTTCGACCGGCTGGGGCTGGTCGTGGTGGATGAGCAACATCGCTTCGGTGTTCGCCAGAGGGCGACGATCCGCAGCAAGGGGCCGGCGCCGCACTATCTCGTCATGACCGCGACGCCCATTCCGCGAACGCTGGCGATGACGGTCTTCGGCGACCTGGACGTCACGACGATCGACGAGTTGCCGCCAGGCCGCTCCAAGGTCACGACGCGAATCGCGGGTCCGCACGAACACCCATCAACATGGCAATTCGTGTTGTCCCGGCTCGCACGGGGCGAACAGGCATTCGTCGTCTACCCGCTGATTGACGAATCGGACAAGTTGGCGTTTCGTGCCGCGACAACCGAATACGACCGCCTTCAAAAGGAGGTGTTCACGGGACACACCGTCGGCTTGTTGCATGGGCGAATGACTTCGGAGGAACGCGACGCCGGCATGGAAGACTTCGTCTCCCGCAAGACTTCGGTGTTAGTGGCGACAACGGTCATCGAGGTTGGGATCGACGTGCCGAATGCGACCTGCATGGTGATCGAGCACGCGGAACGGTACGGGCTGTCGCAGTTGCACCAGTTGCGAGGGCGGATCGGTCGCGGCCGTCTTCCGGGTCATTGCTTCCTGCTGACCGACTCCGCCGGTGGTGAATGGAACGAACGACTACGCTCGCTCGCGGAAACGACGGACGGATTCCGTATCGCTGAGGAGGACTTGCGGCTGCGTGGACCCGGGGAGATGCTCGGCACGCGTCAACACGGTCTGCCGGACTTGCGTGTGGCGGACCTGGTGCGTGATGTGGAGTTGCTGCGGCAGGCCCAACAAGACGCCGACGAGATCGTACGGGCGGACCCCTCCTTGCGAGAGACACGGCATGCGGCATTACGCGGGCTACTGATCAGCAGATATCGGGGCAGGCTGAACCTTCTGACTGTCGGATGACGAGGCGGCAATCATTCATCGTGTCGGCACGGAAAATCGCTCCGCCCCGCGGCTACGGCATGTCGTCAAGGAGTTTGTCGATCACTTTGGTGATTGTCTTCACATCATCATGTATGGGCCCCGCCTGGGCGTACGCGATTTTTCCGTTCGGTGCAATGACGTAGAAAGTCGGAATGCCGGTCACTTTGTAGCCCTCGGCGACCTTGTCCGCATCAAGGAGGAGGCCGTAGGTGTATTCCTTCTCCTTCATGAACTTGACCGGGTCGGCTTTTTCCCAACAGTTGGCGCCGAAGAAATTCACCGGTTTATCCTTGAAATGTTCGTGGAGTTTTTGGATATCCGGCATGGCTTCCTTGCAGGGGCCGCACCATGTGGCCCAGAAGTCCATCACGACGACCTTCCCGCGGAGTTCTTTGAGACTGACGCGTTGGCCGTCTGGCGTCTTCAGCTTCCAATTGGGCGCTGTCTCTCCAACAGCGAGCAACTTCGAATTCCCATCGGATTGGATATCCTCGTTCTCAAAACCCTTGGGTTTCTCGAGGGAGAAGACGGACAGGTCGAACTCAGGCTTGATGTCGAGATTGGTGATTCGCAGCGCTGTGGCGGCATCCGATGGCTTGCCCTTTTGATCACCGTCTCCTGAAGAGTAGGAGCTCAGCTTGACGATCCGGTCTACGCCGCGCGGCAGGTAATCCTCCGTTCCGAAGAACCAGCGAGATTCGGAGTTGTCGCGGTAGACGACATAGATCACGTAGCAGTCAACATCTCCGATCCGCTTAATGCCCTCGTAGCGACGTTTCTTGCCATTCATCTCATCGC
Organism: uncultured Planctomycetaceae bacterium; assembly: GCA_964611695.1. Lineage (GTDB taxonomy): Bacteria > Planctomycetota > Phycisphaerae > UBA1845 > UTPLA1 > CAZTAR01. Next base: position 28,121 of record CAZTAR010000005.1, read on the forward strand.
TAAACGGTGTGGGGTGGAGGTACTCCAACATCCAGAGGGAACGAGCCGGGACAAGGAGCTTGTCAGCTTGAGACAACTTCGCCTGGAAGAAGACCTCTTTGGTTTCGTCAATGCAGAAGGCTCGCCTCCCGTCTGTGGCAATCTTGAATACGGTCTCGTCTTTAGTTTCCGTCTTATGAAGCAGGCCATCAACGCGGAGGCGTACGTGGCTACTGCTGCCGCCTGTCAGTACGCCAATGATGCTCCGCTTGCCCGGGCAAGCCTTGAGGGAACCTGTGACGCGGCGCACCCTGTCCTTAATCAAGCCGACGCCGTAGAACTCCGAGTCGTAAGCGATTCTGTTGACGGCCCGCGTGGCGGCGTCCGCTTTTTGGAGAATCTGCATGAGGTCCGGTTCATCGTCCGCCGCCGCCCCGATGGGCAAGGCCAGGATCAGTACCAAACCCAATCCGAATATGCGTCCCAGAGTCAACACTGTCTTATCTCCTACCTGTTGGCCGAGGCAAACAGTTTGTATTCCACGTCCGGCACGGGCGTCGAACGCGACGTTCTCTCGAAAACCGCTCTCACCCTCGGCGTAAGCACATCCTCATCAGTATATAACGGTGTTTCGGGTGAGACTATTCTCAGCCATTCGGCGCTTTGCGACCATTCGATGCTGTGGAACTCAGAGACTGTCTCAGAATAGGCCAAGACGGTGTCAAGTCCAATGTGGCACCGCCGTCTCGGCGGTGAAAACAGAGGCGAGACGCCTGTGCCATTATCCTGAGGTTTTTTCTGATGGCTGAATCCGTCCAGGAAAAAAGCCAATCAGGTGGCGCTCGGACGCTTCCTGGATGACTGCGGATCGGAAATGGAAGACTGGCGTGTCGTTACCATTCAAACGATTGGGTCAACCACGAGGGCCGAGAAAGGATTCTCGGCCCAGCGACGGTCTCGGCCTAACAACGGCTACACGCTAGGCCTGCTATGGTGTTTTCTTCTGCTGGGCCAGTTGTTTCTCGATCAATGCCCCAATCTCGACTTCCATCATCGGATTGAAGCCTGCCACGGCGCGAAGGACTTTCCCATCCTTGCCAATTACGAAGAGGCACGGGATACCACGGACGCCGTAGGCTGAGGCGACGGCGTTGCCGTTGAGTAGTTGGGTGTAGGTCAGCCCTTGCGACTTGGCAAATGTGGCGGGATTCGCCTTCCTGTTGCGTTCCCGGCAATTCACACCGAGGACCTTGACCGGCTTATCCTTGAAATGCTCGTGCAGTTTTTGGAGTCCCGGCATGGCCATCCTGCAAGGGCCGCACCAGGTCGCCCAGAAGTCCAGGACGACGACATTGCCGCGGAGGCTTTCCAGGGTGATCATCTTGCCATCAGCGGTCTTGAGTTCCCAATTGGGCGCTGCTTGCCCGACAGAGATCAAACCCGAGGCATTTCGTTGTTGAGGTTTGGGGGCTTCAATGGGCTTGATCTCATAGCCATCGGGGCATTGTTGGTGAAATAGGTCCTTGGAAATCTCCGGCTTCGTCGTCAGGTTCTTGACAGAGAAGGTCACACTTCCATGCATGCCGCCCCCCCCCGCCGAGGTTTTGAATTCGATTGTCGTATGGCAACGACGCAGGAGTGCGTCCTCCTTGCCGATGAACAGCTTCTGTTTGTTGAAAGGGGGCGCGTTGGCCTCTGCCAGAATCACATCGCATGGCACCCCCGCGACCTCTTCGACACCAAGGTACGAGAGCTTCGAACCTAAGATCTCCTGGTCGAAGGGTGCATCGTGCAAGTACCTGGGTTGGAACAGGGGGTGGTTGAGCGGGCGCTTAATCTCCGAAAGCGGGCCGGTGGTGAAAACCTTGAGCCGATGGTCCACACTCACGACGCGTTCGCCGTCACAGGCAACCATGAATTCCGCCGAGGTTCCATCCCTGGGATTCACGGCGGTTCCCCGAGACCCAGAAAGGATGCTCGGCACCGTTGGCCGCTTTTTTCGCGATGACCTGACCGGTCATCCGAGGAATTCGCTTTTGAAGGGCGCCCTCGGCGGAAAAAGCCGCTTCATACCCTATGGCCTGGAGCCTTGCGGCGGCCGAGGTTGCTTGTGCCAGGATCGCTGCGGGGTCGGGCGCTTTGGGAGGTTCTGCCGAGGCGGCGGAAGACGCGAACAGCATGGCTAAGATGAAGAGCGACAATCGTCTAGTCATCCGAATACTCCTGCATTCCCCGGATCAGCCGCCTATTCGAAGAACGAACGCACTGAAAAGCGGGAGAAAATCGTGGCCTGCATGACGGAACCTCCCGTCATGACGCGCGCACATTAAGAACTATCTCAGGATTGTGGCATAGGCGTCTCGTCTGTGTTGTCACCGCCGAGACGGCGGCGCCACAATGGGCCTGGTACAGTCTTGGGGTTCTCTGAGATAGTTTCTAAGGGCAGATTGTCATGATCCGCCGATCCGAACATTGTAGCACAGATCGGGGCCGTGGTGTGTGATACGCGCCAATATGAGCTGCGTCCGACTCGCGATAGATCGGAAGAGCACACGTCTGAACT
>CAZTAR010000006.1:0-30232 GCA_964611695.1 uncultured Planctomycetaceae bacterium
CGCACAGATCGCAGCCCTTTTCTACCCCCACCTGGTGAGAAATGCGGGCTAGTGCCGTTTCTAGAGCATTCTCAGCAATCGTGTAGCGTCCGACCCCCGTGTCGGACGTGGAATACAAACCATTTGCCTCGGCCGACAGGGGCGTCGGCCGCTACAGAAAAAATCAAAATGCACTAGAAAGTTGTGCCGAAGGAGAAGCTGAATATCTGGGTGTCATCGTCGCTGTCACTTGCAATGGGCACGGCGAAGTCGAAGGCCAGGGGGATGGGGCCGAAGAACTGGACGTACACCCTTGCACCGAAGCCGACGCTCGCTCGCCACGAGTTGAGCCCGAAGTCTTCTTCGACGGTCCCCATATCCAGGAAGGTCACGCCTCGGACCGTCTTGCCGATGAGCGGGAAGGAGTACTGGGCGTTTGTCAGCAGCATGAAGTCGCCGCCGACCGCATCGCTCCGCCATCCGGCCCTCGGGCTGATGCCGCGGAATTCGAAGCCGCGCACCGATCCGATGCCGCCTGCGTAGAACTTCTCGAAGACGGGGGCGTCGCCGAGAATCTGCCCTGTCGAAGCACCGACCTGGAAGATGTGCTTTCGGTCGAAAGAGTCTCGCTTGATCGTCCAATAGTGGTCATAGGAGGCGAGGAGCTTGCTGAAGAAGTGGTCGCCTCCCAGCGCCCCGAACTGTTCCCAGGAGAATTTCAGGCGGTTTCCGGTCGAGGGCAGCCAGCGGCTGTCGGTGCGGTCGCGAAGCAGGGTGCCCTTGACGGAGGTGAGCCAGCTGCTGCCGGCGTCGTCCTGGATTTCTTCCGCGGTCCACATGTCTGTGCCGTCGATCCTGATGGATTCGAACTTGAGCGCGATCTCCGTGGCCCAGCCCTTGAGGAGCCCCTCTTGCCAACGCTTGTCCAGACTTGTGAAAAAGCCGAATCGGCGTTCGTCGTATTCCCTCCGGCCTCGCTCGAAGAGATAAGCGCCGATGCCGAAACCGAGTTCTTTGTCGAGCAGATAGGGCTCGCGGAATTCAATGCGACCACGCGTAAGATCGGTTCCAGGCTCGATGCTGAACCGCAACGTCTGGCCGGCGCCCTTGAAGGACCGCCCTTTGAAAAATTCTTTTGTAGTCCGAGGAAAATCAAAGAGGTCGAAGTTCTTCTGCTCGATGCTGACAGAACCCACGACGCCGCTGTTGCTGGTGACGCCGACGCCGAACAGAATATTCGTAGTGTTCGCTTCCGTCAGATCGACCAGGGCGCTGCGGACACCTGGGGTGTCGCCCTTCGGTGTGATAGTGACTTCGTTGAAGAGGCCGGTCTCGAGGAGCCTCTGCTCCGCACGCTTGGCCTCCTCGGTGTCATAAAGTTCCTCGGGGAAGAAGCGGAGCTCTCGGCGGACTACCTTGTCCTTGGTATAGCGATTCCCTCGGACATCGATCCGGCCGATACGGTATTGTTCACCTTCTCGCACGCTGAGGATGAGATTGACGTAGCCGTCCTCTTCATCGAACAGTAACTGTGTTGCGACTTCAGTGTAGATGTAGCCGATGCTGCCATACTCAGCGGCGATGCGTTTGCGGTCTTCTTCCAGGAAACCCGCATCCGCGGGAAGACCGATGGCAGCCCTCATGAAAGAGGCAATCTGGTCATCGTCAAAGACGGTATTGCCGTCGTACTCGATCGTCTTGATGATGTGTTGTAGGCCCTCTTCGATCTGGAAGGTGATAGAGAGATCGGATTCATTCTCTGGAAAGTCGACCCGATATCCGACCTGGGCGTTGAGAAAGCCACGATCGGTGTAATGTTTCTTGATGGTCGCGGCATCTCGTTTGGCGACCTCGTCGGAGAATTCACCCGTTCGAAACAACCAAATGTAGGTGGCCGTCTCGATCTTCGAGCGGAGTTCGCGGTCGCTGAATGCGCCGTTGCCTTCGAATTCGATGTGGCGGACCTTGATCCGGGGGCCTTCGGAGATTGTGAAGAGCACTCTGTCCTCGGCGAGGAGCACTTCCTGATCGAGGTCAATGGCGACATGGGAATAGCCGGCTTCCCGGTACTTCCTCTCCAGATCCTGCCTGGCCTGGTTGATGAGGTATGTGCTGATGGGGGAACCGACCGAAAGCTCGATCGCCTTGAGAAGATCGCGATCCTTGAACTTCTGGTTGCCGACAAAGTCGATGCCCTGGACGAATGGCAGTTCGTGTACGACAAAGACCAGGACGATCTGGCCGTCTTCCGCTCTCGCTTCGGCGAAGGGGGTGCCTTCAAACTTGCCGGTGGCGGCGAGTCTGGCACAGGCGGCGGCAATCTCGGCACGATCCCACACCGCCCCAGGCGCGATCTCAACGATGCTCTCTGCGTATACTGTATCTACTGAACGAAGGTGCTCGAAGACGACGCGGTCAATGATGCGGCCTTCAAGGTCGGACGGCGGGCTCGACGGGCTATCTTGCCGCAGCCCCATCATCGTAGCGAGAACAAGCAGCGCGCCGATGACGGGGAACAGCGGCTTCTTGCGACGAAGGTGACGAAACGTCCTTGTTCCTGCCGACATCAACTTCCCTCGGGTCAAAGAGAATTCGCGTTTGTCAGCCCTGGTATCGGCACAGGACCGCTATCACGGCGGCGATCCGTGTAGGCCCGACAGCACAGGAGTGCCCGCTCACTCGCGGGCGCGCGCAGACTATACACCGGCGCGGGACCTGCCGGAAGTCCTTTCACCGTCATTTCAGTGTTGAAACTCGAGAAACGATCCGGCACCTTCGACGTGTATCGGCTACCAAAGCGGTTTCGCAATACTGAGATGCCACAATACCGAGATGTCTCAATACTGAGAGGCTGCAATCCTGGGATGCGGGTGGATTGCCAAGGGAGTGTGGCCGGGAGGTTGGAGGCTGTGAGGAGCAGAGAGTGGGAATCTCCCACCCGAATCGCCTTCAAATTGAGGGGGCAGCATTAGTATGACAGCGCTACGTTGTTCGCAGATCCTCATTTTAAGCCCAGGGATAGCAAACCGTGGGTCGGCCAAACAGCGATCGCAAAGCCGCTACCCGCGATTCAGGGTCAAAGCAGCGCTGTTATATTAGAAACTGCGGCCTAGACAGGGCACACAGGGGGACGGGTGAGCGATTCTCGGCTATACTTTCCCGCTATAATCGCCGGGTGGTTATTAGGTTACGGCTCTTTTGACCAACGAGAGCCTGGACAAGCCTGTGACGAAAGGCTGTGAATTATGCTCGGACGGCTGCTATTGGTCTTCATCTTGGTTCCGCTGTTGGATCTCGTCCTCTTGCTGCGGATCGGCCAAATGCTGACCTTTTGGCCAACGCTGGGGCTGGTCATCGTCACGGGAATCGTCGGGGCAACACTGGCCAAGCGACAGGGGTTGCGGACGCTGGCACGGATTCAATCCGAGTTGGAGTCGGGCCGGCTGCCAACGGGAGAGTTGGCGGAGGGCGTGTTGATCCTCTTGGCCGGCGCCGTGCTGGTGACACCAGGGTTTATGACGGATTTGTTCGGATTGGCCCTGCTGATCCGGCCTTTTCGACGGGTGCTGCGAGGTGTCCTGACTCGGTATCTCCAATCTCGAATCGTGGTGAACGGTTTTCCGGGAAACGCGACAAGCCCTGACGGCCATGTGACCCGCGGCAGCGTTGAGGACATGGCCCCCGGGGGACCGATGAAGTATGTCGAAAATGAGGCACAAAAGGGCTAGAGCTTTCTCACGCCGAAAGATGTGGGTTAGATCGTACGGGCGGCGATACACCTCCAGCACGTTCTCCATCGCACAAACGAAGTCGGCGCTGTGCTCCGGCGGAATGCACCACATCCTCTTCCGCCACGGCTTCAACTCGTTTTTTTGAGGGTCTGTCGAACCGTTTCATAGCTGATCGACTCTTCGACATTCAACTCCACCAACCGATTCGACAGGAGACGCAGCGTCCAACGCCGACGGCCCACCGGGGGCTTGGAACAGCACACCGCAATGAGCTTTGCCGCCTTGGCGCCGTCCAGCAGCCGCTCACGTGACAGCCGACACTGCTTCTGACGCGACAACGTCGACGCCAGCCCCTCCTCCACGAACCGTTTACGGAAACGCTCCACGCTCCGCGACGACACGCCCAAACCTTCGGCGACACGCACGTCCGTCCAGCCCGGCCCCGCAGCCGACTGATCCGCCTGCAACAGCACACGAGCATGCGTCAGCGTCCGCGCCGCTCCCTCGCCGATGGAGACCAACCGCTGCAATTGATCTCGCTCCGCCGCCTCCAAAAGAACAACGTATTGCTTGTTGGACCTGCTCATCACGATCCTCCATGATCAAAACACACACATCCTGCTCACGGAGAATCGGATATCAGATACACCAAACTCGACAAAACAACGATGACGAAGCACTAGGGCTGTGCCATCCCTGGACCCATGAACCGACGCGTGACGGAGCACTGGAGCAGTTTCAGCAATCACAAATCGTCCGAGGTTTATGCCAACCGGGTGGATTGGTGTAATACCAAGCGCACCAAGTTACTGCGCTACCGCGTAGGGAGCATTGCAGAAAGGTTGGAGGGTGTCCGAGTTGCAGGCTGAATGCTTCGTGGCAGTTTCTATTCATCTCGACTCCGTGCCAGGGGATCAAGATGCACCTGCACGATGAACCAAAGCAGTAATCCCCCGAAGGGAGATTGGAGAACATCAGGATGGCCGGCGGCCGAGAACTTCCACGGTTAAGATTTTGTCGCGGGCTGTTCTTCTTTCGTCTTGGTGTCGGCGGGGTTTTTGGTCTGTGATTCGTCTGTTTCCGCCTCGGCAGCCTCCGGATTATTCCCAGGCCAGGGGGTCTTCCTTGCGTCGTTCTTCTGATTCCACGCCATCCGCTCGACGTGATCCTTCAACCCATCCTTGGTCTTGTTGAAGTATTCGACGTCGTTGATCTTGCAGTACCATCGCGCGTTGAAAGGCGGGCCATAGTTGAAATGAGAGGTATCGAGCTTCTGGATTTTGTAGTCCATTCCTGATCTTTCTGAGCCGTTTTTCGGCGCCGGACAATGCGGGCGACGCCGGATAGTGCAATCCGAAGCGCGCGGCCCAAGGCCACCATGCTCCAGGTGCCGATCAAAAGACGCCCGCTGAATTCACATTAGACGCCAAAGGCCCTTGGGGAGTTTGCGTTGTCTATCGGTCTCAATGCAGAGGGCACGGACGCCTCACCTGAGATTCTTGCGGGTCTCGGCAACCGCGCCACCCTCTTGTTCCTTACCCGGTGGAACACCGGGCGGTATTCAGTCACAATTGAGCGGCCTCATGAATCTTTTCATTCCCAGAGCGGCGGGACACAAGGGGTGCTCACGCTAATCACCGCGCTGTCTTAGTATCCTCTTCTGCCGCCACCTCGTTCTTCGCGAGGCCTGGCTTCGTTGACTGTGAGAGCCCGGCCATCATGCGATACGCCGTTCAACGCCTCGATGGCGGCGCTGGCTTCGTCATCCGAACCCATCTCGACGAATCCGAATCCCTTGCTTCGTCCGGTCATCCGATCGCTTACGACTTCGGCGCTCTCGACGGTTCCGTGCTCGGCCAACATCTTCTCCAGGTCGGAGCTTGTGACGGAGTAACTCAAGTTGCCAACATACAATCTCTTGCCCATCGCGAATCTCCACATCGATGGCATCTCGACCCACAGTTTTACTTTCAGGGTCGCGGTTGAAAGCGGCCTAACAATCCGGCCAATCAGGTTAGGAAGTGCGATCCAGGCTTGGCAATCCGGACAGCAACGCGAACCGTCTTGTGCGGGCCTCGCTCGACGAACCAACCGCCGATAGTATAACCTCCCCTCCGGATTTCGCCAGTAGAGCCTCGGGACACCCGAAAAACGACGGTTGTCGGCTTTGTGGGTCGCATCCAAGGGGTTTAGGAAAGAACGCCGCTTCGCCCTCTAGGGACATGGAGCCGAGTCGTTCAACTGAGGGAGCATTCAACCATCGAGAGACATCCTCCGATTGTCAGGCCCCGTTAGATCGCCGATACATCTCCATGAGAACCGTTCGTGGCACCATCTCGCGAGTCGTATGGGTGGAGGCTATCGGGGTGGTCCTCGTCCTGCTCGGGTTGTACGGCGGCACGATTTCGGCGAACCTCTCCATCGCGCACGACAGCATCCACTACATCAATACGATCGACGACGGTCGAAACCTCTACCATCCCCACCATCTGCTGTATGCGCCCGTCGCAAGGCTATGGGTTCTTGCATGTCGTGAACTGGGGTTCCAGAGCGTGGACAGTGCCGCACTCGTGTCCATGCTGAATGTGGTCTTTGGCGCATTGACTTGCGGCGTTGTCTTCGTCTTCTGCCGTGCGAGGCTGAACCTGGAACGTTTCCGCGCGGTCGTCGGCACCGGCCTTGCTGCATGCTCCTTTGGGATGTGGTACTACAGTGTCTGTGTCGAGGTTTATGTGATCCCGGCCTTCTGGCTGCTTGTGACGCTGTTGATTATGACACGCGCCAGGCTTGGCATGGGTTCGTGTGTGGCGATGGGGGTGACCTGCGGTCTCGCGGCTTTGTTTCATCAGACACATGTCCTGTTTGGACTGCCCGGGGTGGTTGGCTTGGCGACGGTAAGCGAGAAGCCGGCTCGATGGCGGCTGCTCGCAATCGGAGCATTCATCGCGACCGGAATGATCGTCACGTGCGTGCCGTATGCGATTGTGCTTCGAACATTCGTCGTGGCGGAATCGTGGCCTCAGGCCTGGCGATGGCTGACGGAGTATGCCCAGGGTTCGCAGTGGGGGACACTTGAAACCGCGACGATACCGAAGGCCGTCATCGGCTTCGGGCGATCACTCGTCGGGGGGCACTTCCTCTTCGCATCACCCTTCCTGGCATCCGTGGTCGACCGATTTCTCGGCGAGCACCACTTGATGGACGAACGGTTCCTCATACGCCACATGCCGGTGTGGCAGGCGTGGGGATTCCTGGCCACCGGCCTGACAGCGTGTGTGTTAACAATCCTGGCGGTGGAGCGGGGTTTGCTTGGTTGTTTTTGTTGGCCACAAGACGCAGCAGGACGAGCAGATGCCTCCGTTCGTTCTCCAACATGCTTACCCGCGACTTCGTCGCGTGAAAGCATGGCACCCACTTGTGCAACCCAACCGCATGGGGGTATTTCTCCCCGGCGATTTCTGGCCATTCTCGTCTCCTGGTTTGTGGTATACGCCTTGTTTTTCGCGTGGTGGGAGCCGGAGAATTTGGAGTTTTGGATCGCTCCGTCGCTGGCATTCTGGATGAGCGTTCTGACGATTCTCAGACGCACACGACACGGTTGGCACATGCTGGGTGGGGCGATGGTTTTGCTCTTGGCGACGAACCTGTTCGGCAGCATCCTGCACCTGCGAAGTCGGGACAACGATTACTATTATCATCGAACCCAGCCATTGGTCGAGGCCGCCCGAGCAGGCGACGCCATCATCGTCGCTCGGCGGTGGATCTGGGGAGACTATCTTCAACGATATGCGCCCGCGGAGGTCTGTTGCATGACCGACAATGCCCGAGCTGGCAATGGCTCGGGGCGAGTGGTTCGAGCGATCGAGAGTGCCCTCGCCGGCGGTCATCGCGTCTTTGTGACGGCCGATGCCGAGGAGCCGATCCTGAAAATCCGGTGCGAGGCGGGTGACCCTTTTTCCGACAGCACACAACCTTGGTGGCAATGCTCGTCACATTGGCGCCGCGTTGAATCACAAGGTAGTGTGTTCTATGTGATTGAACGTGAATCGGGTAAACGAACGGGAAAAATTGAAGATCATCCATCGTTCAACAGATTGGTGAAATAGCCCGTGGTGCGTCAGCTCGGCATGGCCATGTTGCGGCGGGGGGAAGGCGAGAAAGGCATCCGTGATGAGCGAGATACGTCAACGAATCGTACTGGCTGTATTCCTGTTGGTCGGACCGGTGGCGGGAATCGAAGCCCAGGACTTTTCCAAGGTTGAGATCCACACCGTTCCGGTGGCGGAAGGACTGTACTTGCTCGCCGGCGGCGGTGGGAATATCGCCTTGTCGGTCGGGCCGGACGGCCCCCTGCTCGTGGACGCCAGCTACAAGGAATTGGCGAAGAAAGTAACTGCCGCGGTGAAGACGGTCAGCGACAAGCCGATTCGGCTCGTTGTCAACACCCACTGGCACTTCGATCACGTCGGCGGCAACGAGGCTTTGGCCAAGGCCGGTGCGGTCATCATCGCGCATCAGAATGTCCGCAAGTGCATGGGCGAGGATCGGGACATCACAATAATCGACGAGCACGTGACGGCCTCGCCGCGGACGGCATGGCCAACGATCACTTTCGACGACGCTTTGACGCTACATTGGAATAGTGATGAGATTCAGATCGTCCACGTGCCCTCCGCGCACACCGATGGCGACTGTCTTGTCTACTTCAAGCGAGCGAATGTCGTGCATGTCGGCGACATCTGGTTCAATGGAATGTACCCGTTCTTCGACGTGAATGCCGGCGGCTCGCTGGATGGGCTGGTCAAGGCGTTTGATCGAGCCCTCGCGTTTGCGGACGAGAAGACCCGGATCATTCCCGGCCATGGCCGGCTGTCAAACAAAGAGGACATGAAGCACTATCGCGACATGCTGGTCACTGTGCGCGATCGCGTTCGATTGCTCGTGAAGCAGGGCAAATCGAAAAAGGAAATTATTGCAGCCAAACCGACCCAGGAATTTGACAGCGTTTGGGGTCAATCATGGATGAGTCCCGACAAATGGGTGGGGCTCATCTGCGACGGAATGGACGCGCCATAGAACCCACGCTGCACGGCGCCAATTCTAGAGGAGTCGCAATCCAATCCGTAGCGGGCTACGAGGCTGAGGTTGGAAACCAACTGTTTTCCACGGCCGACAGGGGCGTCGGCCGCTACGATTGGACTAAAAATGCTCTATGGCGGTTCACGTTGATATGTGGCACCGGCGTCTCGCCGGTGAGGCAACGGCACTCGGCTTCCTGGCTTCCACCGGCGAGACGCCGGTGCCACACTCAATCGTTAATTGCTCTAGCGTTTTTTCTTTTCGCGTCCGACTCGCTTGGCGGGCCGCGTCTTCTTTGTGGCTTTCTTCTTCTTGGCAAGAGTTGCGGGACGTTTAGACGGTTTGCCGGCGCCACGCGATGGCTTTAGGGAATCGGTAATTGAAGCCTGAGCCGCGGCGAGTCGAGCGATTGGCACCCGATACGGCGAGCAGCTTACATAGTTCATGCCTATTTGATTGCAGAACTTAACGGAGACCGGATCACCGCCATGTTCTCCGCAGATTCCAATCTTAAGCTCTTTCGTGACCTTGCGGGCGGCCGTGATCGCCTGTTCGACAAGCTGGCCGACGCCGTCAGTGTCAATCGTTTGGAACGGATCCTCCGCGAAAATGGCGGCGCGTGCCTGGTCCATGTAGGCAGGCATGAATCGCCCCGAATCATCGCGTGACAATCCCATGACAGTCTGTGTAAGGTCATTCGTGCCGAAGCTGAAGAAATCGGCCACACCGGCGAACTGCCCGGCGGTCAGCGCTGCCCGCGGTGTTTCGATCATTGAGCCGACGAGATACTTAATCTTCATGCCCGCAGCCTTCAAGACCTCGTCTGCAACCGCCCGGGTGCGGTCCGCAAGTATCTTCAACTCTTTGGCATCGATACAAAGGGGAATCATGATTTCCGGCGCGACGCGGACTCCGCGACGTCGGCACTCGATGGCGCCTTCTATGATCGCCCGGACCTGCATCTCCAGGATTTCGGGATAAGTGATCGCCAGTCGGCAACCCCGATGGCCGAGCATGGGGTTGGCCTCGTGCAGTTGCTCGACACGCTGCTGGACTGTTTCAAAGTCAGTGCCGATGCGGTCGGCGAGTTCTTGCTGCTTGTCCTCGGTTTGCGGTAGGAATTCGTGCAACGGGGGATCAATCAGCCGAATCGTCACCGGTCTGCCTTCCATTGCCTCGAAAATGCCGAGGAAGTCTTGCCGTTGGAATGGCAGCATCGTGTCGAGCGCGGCTCGCCGATCGGATTCGCTTTCCGCCAGGATCATCCGCTGGATGGAGAGCCGACGCTCCTCGGTGTCGAAGAACATGTGCTCTGAGCGGCACAGACCGATGCCTTCCGCGCCCATTCGCACCGCCTTCTCAGCATCATACGGCGTGTCGGCATTCGTGCGGACCTTCATCCGCCGCACCTTATCACACCACTTCATGATCGTGTAATACTCGTCCGGCAACTCGGGCGTCACCAACGGAACATCGCCTTTGAAAATCGCGCCCTTCGATCCGTCGAGCGTCAAGTGGTCGCCCTCGCGCAACGTGACACCACCGATCTTGATGGTTTCTTCTTCCTCGTCGATTCTCAGGGCCTCGCATCCGACAATGCAGCACTTGCCCCAGCCACGCGCTACGACCGCGGCATGAGAGGTCTTTCCACCGGTGGCTGTCAGGATGCCTTGGGAGGCGTGCATGCCGCCGACATCCTCGGGGCTGGTTTCTTTGCGGACCAGGATGACCTTCTTACCGGCGGCGTGCCAGGTTTCCGCCTTGGGCGCGGTGAGAACGATCTGTCCGCACGCGGCGCCAGGGACGGCGTTGATTCCATCGCCAAGATGCCGCTCGGCCAGGGCCTTTGCGCTGAATGACGAATCGATGACCGGGTAGAACAGTCGCTCGATGTTCTCGCCAGTGATCCGTTGAATCGCCTCTTCTTTCGTAATGACAGGCTTGCAAACCGCGGCCAGGTAACGTTTCGGCAGGTAGCCCTTTTTCACGAGGCGATTCGCCTCGGCCTTGGTGAGTAGCGGCTTTGTGGCCTGGTCCACGGCGATCTTGAAGGAAGCGGCCGGGGTTCGCTTGCCCGTCCGACACTGGAGCATGTAGAGCTTGCCTCGCTCAACCGTGAACTCCAGGTCCTGCATTTCTTTGTAGTGGGCTTCCAGCATGACCCGGACAGCGCAAAGCTGTTCGTATACTTCTGGGTTTTCATTATCGAGTTCGGCCAGCGGAATCGGCGTGCGGATCCCCGCGACGACATCCTCGCCCTGAGCGTTCATCAGCAGATCGCCGTAGTAAATGTTCTCGCCGGTGCTGGGGTCGCGTGTGAAGCAGACGCCCGTGCCACTGTCGTCGCCCATGTTGCCGAAAACCATCTGGCAGATGTTCACGGCGGTGCCGGGCAGGCCGAAGATACGCTCCACCTTGCGGTACTTTACGGCTTTTTCGGCCATCCATGATTGGAATACAGCCGTGATGGACCCGACGAGTTGTTGCCAGGGATCCTGCGGGAATTCGTCGCCCGTTTGTTCGGTGTAGAATTCCTTGAATTCGCCGCAGAGTTCACGGAGGCTCTCGGGCGTGAGGTCGGTGTCACTGATGACGCCCATGCGATCCTTCATGCGAATGAGCCGCTCTTCGAGAATCTCCTTGGACAGGCCCATGACCACCGTGGCGTACATCTGGATGAGGCGCCGGTAGGAGTCCCACGCCAGCCGGGGATTGCCGGTGCGCTTGGCCATTCCTTCGACAGACTTGTCGTTGAGGCCGAGGTTGAGGATCGTCTCCATCATGCCGGGCATCGAGATTGCGCCGCCGGATCGCACCGAGACGAGCAGTGGGTCGTTCGAGTCGCCGAGCTTCTTGCCACAGGTGCGTTCCAACTTGGCGACGCCCTGCTTGACCTGCTTCTCAAGGCCGACGGGCCACTTGTTGCGGTTCTTTTCGAAGAAGAGCCCGCACGCTTCCGTCGTGATTGTGAAACCGGCGGGAACGGGCAGTCCGATGTGGGTCATTTCCGCCAGGCCGGCGCCTTTGCCTCCCAGTAGTGCTTTCTGGTGACCCTTACCTTCGGCCTTGCCACCGCCCCAAGAGTAAACGAATTTCTTTGCCATCTGTGTCAAGCCTCCGCCGTAGCGTTTGTAGCGAGCCGTCCTCCCGGTATTCGCTTGAAAGTCCGTTGATAATGTCTGTACTGCGATGCCTCAGGTCTGGCCCCGGGGCGGATCGGACGATCCGACTGGTCCCAATCGGGCTGAGACAGATTGAGGAATGTAGGTGCGGAAGGGCGCCATGTCAATTGGCGAGGCGGTTCGAGGTAGTGGTTCACTTTGATCTGCCGGTGCCACTGGCAGCTTGCTGCCAGTGCCATCACGAGCAGATAAGCCGTGCGAGGCGTCCAAAGTGAACCACTACCCGGTTCGAGTCATGGTGCGCGTTGATCGGTAGGTGCCAGTGGCGGGTCGCTGCCAGTGCCGTCCCAGGCGATCAGGCAGCCTGAAGCCCCCCAAGTGGACCCCTGTCGCGGTCCGCGTCCGATAGCAGCTCCGGCATTGGCGGGTTCGAAACTTGAATTGCATTATTGACGATGAGACCCCCGGAGTGCGGCCCAATGGGAATCGCTGCGCGCCGAGGTCGCCAGGCAGGCGGCACATGGGACACCAGACCGACTGGAAGGGTACTGACATGTCAAGATGGGGCAGACTACTCGGCTTTGCCGGAATCCTGTTTCTTGGGCTCCTGGCCGCCTCTGCCCGGGCCGATGGTACGTCTTCGCCGCTGTTGGTGTTCAGTCAATCCGGCAACGAGTACCCGAGGTACTCGACTTGGAACGGAATCGCCTGGTCGAGCACGAGCAACACCAGGAACACCGGCGGCGAAGCCACGTGGGTCGTCGCGAAGAACTGTCCGACGCGAGACGAGTTCGCCTGCGCCTGTCTCGACTGGGGCGCGGACGTCAACCTGATATTCCGTATCGGCGGCACGTGGAGCGGTCCGACTGAACTGACGAACAACGCCGGAGGCTCTGCATACAAGGCCCTCGACTTGGCGTACGAAAGTCAGTCGGGCGACCTTCTGGTCGCACACTGGGAGGGCGGCTCGACTGACAAGATCTGCTATCGTGTCTGGAACGGGTCGGTCCTTTCGGGCGAGAGTCAGTTGACCATGCCGTCGACTTCCACCGTCAGATGGGTGGGCTTGTACCCTGACCCGAAGAGCGACAAGATCGTCATGCTGACGCTCAACGTCGCCGACGAAATATATGCCGTCGCCTGGGACGGCGGCGGCTGGGGAGCCATCAGCACGCTTGAGTCGGGCACCGGCCTGGACAGCCGGCAGTGCTTCGACATGGCCTACGAGAGCCAATCCGGTGACGGGCTCGTCGTTTACGCCGAGGCGGGCGCGAACAACCCGCGCTATCGCACGTGGGACGGGGCAGTCTGGTCCAACGAAGGGCAGTTGCCGAGCGTCGGCTCAGCGCAGCGGTGGTTTCGCCTCGCGGCCGATCCGGCCAGCGATCAGATTCTCCTCGGCGCTCTGGACAACGCCTGCGACATCAACGTCAACGTCTGGGACGGCGGTGCCTGGGGCACCAACCAGGAGATCGAAGCCGAAGACT
Organism: uncultured Planctomycetaceae bacterium; assembly: GCA_964611695.1. Taxonomy (GTDB): domain Bacteria; phylum Planctomycetota; class Phycisphaerae; order UBA1845; family UTPLA1; genus CAZTAR01. The sequence goes on from CAZTAR010000006.1 coordinate 13,399, forward strand.
GGACGAACTCGGTGCGGTCGTTCGACATCGCCTACGAGGCGGGCGGAACCGAAGCGCTCATTGTTTATAACGACAGCGACCTCGCCAGGTTCCGCTATCGCAGGTGGGACGGGTCGTCCTGGGCCTCAGAGGTCGTGGGGCCGGACCTCGGGGACTTGTTGGTGACTCCCCAACTCGTCACGGGCATCAACACCGGCGAAATCTTCATGGCGGCGCAGAACAACGTCAATAATCTGAAAACGCTGCAATGGAACGGCAGCTCGTTCTCGAGCGTCAATGAGATCGAGCCGGTCGTCCCCAAGTGGGGCTCCGCCTGCTACATGATCGCCATGCCGGCGGCCGCGGCCACCCTGTTTACCGACGTCACCACCGCGGCGGGGCTGGGCAGTGTCGATTGTGATTATGGCGTTGCCTGGGCCGACTACAACAACGATGGCTATCCCGACGTTTACGTCTCGGGCGAGAACAAGCTCTACAAGAATGACGGCGACGGTACATTCTCAGCCGGGCCATCCATCACGAGCGACACGACCTACCGCCGGGCCGCCCACTGGGGAGACTACGACAACGACGGCAACGTCGATCTCGCCACGACGTTCAACATGTATCTCAACCGCAACAACGGGGACAACACGTTCACGCGGCTCAGCAACAGTTCCATCGGCATCACGTCGATCAACAACCTCGGCGACTATGCCTGGCTCGACTACAACGGCGACGGCATTCTCGACATCTGGGCCCCCAATGGCAATTCGCCTTACTGCTATATGTACCGAGGCAGCAATGGCGGTACTTTTACTGCCATCGACGCGGACAACCTCGGCATTACCGCCAACACCAACGGCGAAACGACGATAGTTGCGGACTACGACAACGATGGGTACACCGACATCCTCTATCGGGCCGGCAGCGTATATGTGTGGCACGCTGACGGCGACGGTACATTCACGGTTGGTGGAAACAGCCTCGGCATCAGCCTGAGTGGGGGGGTGGATTACGGATACAACGGGACGGCCTTCGGAGACTACGACAACGACGGCGACCTGGACCTGTACGGTGGGCAGGACGGGGCCAACAAGCTGTTTCGCAACAATGGCAATGGCACCTTCTCTGACGTCACCTCGATCGCAAAGGTCGCGGGAACTTCGAACGATACAAAAGGCGTGGCTTGGGGCGACTACGACAACGACGGCGATCTAGACCTCTATGTGGCCCATGATGACGGGACGAATCACCTCTACGAAAACAACAGTAACGGGACGTTTACAGATATGGCGGCCACCCACGGCGTGGCTGATGTGTCGTCGAGCAACGGCGTCGCGTGGGAAGACTATGACAACGACGGCGACCTCGATCTGTTCGTCGGCAACAACAACGCGAGCCTGTTATTCCGAAACAACACTGACAACACGAACTATCTCAAAGTACGCGTTGTCGGCGGCGGCGTCTGCGGGACCAACAAGGCGGGCATCGGCGTCCGGGTCGACCTCTACGACGCGGCCGGCACGACCTTTCTGGCCACGCGGACGATCGGCACATCGACCGGCTACGGTTGCTCCAAGTCGATGTGGGCCCATTTTGGCGGTGTAACCAACACGCAGACCTACACGATTAAAGTTCGGCTTAACGGGGGGTGGTCATCGCAGACCGTCGTTCCGGCGAGAGCCACGACCACGATCGGCAGCACCGTCATCTCGCAGATGTTGACGATCGAGGAGGAAGCCTCACAGGTCGCATTCACCGACGTCTCCAGCGCGACGCGGTTCAACGTCCAATCCTCGAACGACTTCGAATGCGCTTCGGGCCTGCACTGGGGCGACCTGGACAACGACGGCGACCTAGACGCGATCCTCACAGGGAACATCTCGTCCAGGCTCATGATCTACGACAGCGCCGGCGGCGCCTTCGGCGTGAGTTCCTTCGGCGGCGGGAGCATCTACAGGCAAGGCGCGTTGCTCGATGTCGACAACGACGGTGACCTTGATTTCTGGGGGATGCCGCACTACGCGAACGAGAAGCTCTTCCTCAATAACGGCTCAGCTTCGTTTACGGATGCCGGGGCGTCGGGCTTCAGCATACCCTACAACAACGAGGGCATTGCCAGTTCGGATGTCAATGGGGACGGCTGGTGCGATGTTCTGAACTTCTCAGAAAACGGCAACTGGATCGGCCACAACCAGGGCGCTGAGACCCCGGCATTCGTCGGAACGACCGCCACTTCCTATGGACTGAACGACAGCGGCGATTTCGGCAACGGCGACTACTGCAGCAGCGGCGATGTCAACAACGATGGCATGCTTGATTTCTTCTACCACTACAACGGCGGCAAGCTCTTCCTTTCCGACGGCGACGGAACCTACACTCAAACGAATTACGGCATCTCGGTCACGACCGGCGGCAGCGACAAGCTGGGATCGGCCTGGGGTGATTACGACAATGACGGCGACCTCGACTTGTTTGCCTGCCGATATGACACCGGCCAGACCGGCTACCTGTGGCGCAATGACGTCAACTGGACGGCTGGCAGCGGCTCGTTCACCAACGTGACTGCCGCGGCAGGCATTGTGGATACCTCCGGGCAGCGGAGCTGTTGCTGGGGCGACTACGACAATGACGGCGATCTTGACCTGTACATCGCCACGCGGGACGGCGCCGACAACATCCTCTACCGCAACCAGGGTGATGGCACCTTCGTGGAAGCCTGCGCCGGGGCGAGCGTACCCGGCAACGCACACGATGCGGTCTTTGTCGATTACAACAACGACGGCGATCTTGATCTGGCGGTCATCCAGGAAGACGAAGGCAACACACTGCTGGAAAACAACCTCGACGACGTCAACTACCTTAAGGTTCGCGTGGTGGGTCTCGGCGCGGGTGGGACGAACGTCGCCGCAATCGGCATTCGCGTTGAGTTGTGGAATTCAACTGGAACGACCTTTATCGCACGGCGCGAGATCGGCGTCGCCAGGGGTTTCGCGGGTAGCGAGCCGTTGTGGGCACACTTCGGGGGTGTCACGAACACTGCCACCTACACGGTCAAGGTCTATTTCACCGGTCGGGCAGTGGATGATCCATACAGCCAGGCGGTCGTGCCTGCCAGCGCAACTACAACGATTGGCGGCACAACCATTCCGCAAATGGTGACCATCCAGGAGCCTCAGGGCGTCAAGATCATTCAGTGGCGAGAAGTGCCCAATCGACCGACGGGATGAGGAATCAGCCCACACGCTCCGGAAACCGACATCTCAACAATCGAAACACATTAGGAGATTGGCCTAACACCGGTTGAAATAGCACTCTTAGCGTACTATATTAAACTTGGAGGAGGCTGGCGAGGCGGGAGCCCCAAACGCGGGAACATTTCGGAGAGGCGATGAGCACGTTCACGAAGAAGACGGACTATGGGATTGTAGCACTGAGCTATATGGCAAAACGGCCCGGCGAGGTGTGCAACGCCCGAGAGATTTCCGAGCGGCACCACTTGCCGTCCGCTCTGCTGATGAATGTTCTCAAACTACTCAGTCGGGGTGATATCGTGCAGTCGATACGTGGCGCGAAAGGTGGATACATGCTCGCGCGCGAGGCCGACAAGATTTCGCTGGCCGAGATTATTAAGGCGGTTGACGGGCCGGTTGGTCTGGTTCGGTGCGCGGTGAAGCAAAGCGGCAAGCCGGACCCCTGCGACAAGATGCGAACCTGCCCGGTGAGTCGTCCGATTAGGAAAGTCCACAGAAGGCTCAGCGAGCTTCTCGATGGCGTCACCCTTGGCCAGATTGCGAACGACGATGATTATGGTGATCCGACCGATGGCCGGACATCGAGGCGGTGAGGTCCATGGGGGGCGGTGATCTTCCGAAGCTGCCACGGCCGAGGCAACTGTCCTGACTCAATCCGACTGACGGAATTCGATCGCCCGAATGCACTCACCGCAAACCTCTGCGGAAGCATCCCCCGCCAGCCAGACGAATGACTCGGTCCAGTGGGTGTGATCGGTATCCGGCGACGAATCCATCCGCAGCGAATGGGTGTCCAACAAGTTGGCCCGAACGCCGGTTCCCTTCAGTTCGGCTGCGAGCAGACGGGTCAAGGCCTCGATGCCGCGACTGCCGACGAGGTTGACCCCGGATTCCGGTTGGGCGGCCGGGTTCGGACAATTCGTTGCGTTGATGATCGAGCCCGAGCCCTGACGAATCATCCAAGGCAGCACTTCTCGGCAGACCAGAAACGTGCCGGTAAGATTGGTTTCAATCACATCGCGCCAGGGGCCTGCCGGAAAATCGATCAACTGGAGACGTGGCCCGGTCGAGGTTGCCAGGTTGACGACCACATCGATCCGCCCGAGGCGATGCACAACGCGATGCACGAGTCGCACAACGTCTTCCTCGAACCGGAGGTTGCACGGCACGACCATCGGAGTGGTTTCTCCGTTGGCGAGTTCTCGTTCCAGCTCCAGAATGTGTGCGGATCGAAGAACGCCCAGAACGGGTTTTGCCCCTTGATCGAGGAAGGCTCGGGCGCGACCGTGACTCGCGGCGCCAGTCGCCCCCGTGATCAACACCACTTTGCCGGCCAGAGACAAATCCATTCCTCCTTGACGCGCAACCGATGAGAGCCACTATTATATCGTAGAAACAGGTTGAATCAACAAACCGTCGGCGGCTTGGCGTCATCGAGGTCGTGCTTCACCGCCGGCTGTCGACCATGGGATCGCTTGATATGTCGAACGTGAAAATTCTCGAAGCAGACCTTGCCGTATTGGTTGTCATCGACGTTCAAGAGAAGATGCTCTCGGCAATCTCCACGAGCCCACACGACACAATCCTCGAAAAGCTCCGCCGGTTGATCGAGGCAGCCAAGATCCTGGACGTCCCGATCATCTTCACGGAGCAATATCCCAAGGGGATCGGGCGGACGGATGCGCGCGTCAAGGGGTGGTTGCCGTCGGGCCTCGAACCGATCGAAAAGACAACGTGCAGCTGCTGGCGCGATGAAGCCTTCATGAATGCCCTGCAGGAGACAGGCCGGGAGCACGTCATTCTGACCGGCCTCGAATCACATGTCTGTGTCCAACAGACGGCCCTCGATTTGCTCAGAGTTGACTATGCCACGTTCCTGCCGATTGATGCGATTGGATCGAGGTTTGCCCTCGACATGGACACGGCAGTCGAACGAATGCGACGGGCCGGTGTCGAGGTTTCCACGACCGAGGCACTGATCTTCGACCTGATCGAACGATGCGACCATCCGAAGTTCAAGGACATACTGGGATTGGTGAAGTGATGTCGCCTTGTGACTACCAAGACGATGATGATCGAGACCTGCCGCAAGCGCAGGACCAGGACCGGGATAGTGACAGCTTCGCCCTTGCAGAGATGGTGTGCCCGTGTTGTAAGGCGACCGTCACGGAGGACACGCAGAAGTGCCCGCACTGTGGAGATTGGATCACGCCGGAGTATCCGTCGCGGCATAGCGGGCGACGCTGGGTGTTCATCGCGGTCGTGTTGCTGATGCTCTACGCCGTCCTCCGGTGGACGTTTTGAAATAGGAACTATTCAAGCTCAATCCCTGTTTGTGGCACCGCCGTCTCGGCGGTGAAAACACAGACGAGACGCCTGTGCCACAATTATGAGATAGTATTGAAGGCTTGCCACACCCAGTTGATTTGGATCAGGACTCGTCTTCACGTGCTTCCGCCGTTTGGGCGTCGGCAGGTTCTTTGGCCGTCTTCTCCTTTTTCGCAAGCCGCAGCTTCTTCAACGCCTTACTGACGTGGCTGCGCAGCGAACCGCCACGCAGATCCTTGGCGATCACCTTGCCATCGGCGTCAATCAGAAAAGTCGCGGGGATGCCCTCGACGAAGTATTGCTGCGCGAGCGGGCTCTCCTTGGCAGGTCCCGTGACAATATGCTGCCAGGGGATTTTTTTCTTCTGGGTAAACTTTTCGACCAGCTCACGGTTCTCGTCCAGACTAACGCCGATAACCACGAAATCGCCCTCTTTGCCGGACTCCTCAAGTGTTTTGCGGATGTTGGGCATTTTGGCGACACACGGCCCGCACCAGGTGGCCCAGAAGTCCACGAGCACCACCTTGCCGCGCAGCTCGCCAAGTTTGAAATCCTTTCCATCCAATGTCTTGCCGGCAATCTCCGGTGCTGTATCACCAATCCGAATGATGTTGAACTTGTCGATCTTGATCTGAGCCACCTTCAGGTTCCGAACCGGAACCTCGATCTCTCGATCAAGCGAGAGATCCATTGGGCCGGGCCCTCACCCAGGCGCGGTACGAGGTATCCACCGTCTCAGTTGGAGTGTGTACTTTCCGTCCGGCAATCCCGTCAGGGTGTACTTGCCCTTGCTGTTGGTGACGGCGCCGACTGATCGTCCCATCTCACCGGATTCCAGTGCCACGACCGAGACACCCGAGAGCGATTCTCCCTTTGGTCCCAGCACCTCGCCAGAGAAAGACGAACCCTCGGTCAAGTCAACATTCAGCGTCGATGTTTTTCCGGGTTGGGCTTGGACTGGCGCCTTTAAGAGTGTGGCGTTGTATCTTTGCATTGCGACCAACTCCTCCACGACAAGGTTCCAGCTTGTCGCGTCCGGCAACGGGCCGACTTTGAAATGACCGTCGGAGTCGGGTTCGACCTGCGGCGAAAAGTAGACTCGATCAGGAAGACCTTCAGGCTGAAGCTCGATCGAATAGAGACAGCTCTCTTGCGTCGGGATGAACGGAAGCCCTTTGAGTTTGCCTTCGACATAGGTCGGTGCATTGAGTCTGACGACCACGGAACTCGCAGCCTTGTTGAACTCCACCGATTTGATAATCGCGACCCCAATATCAGAATGATGGGCAAGCAAGGTATAGTTGCCGTGCTTCAGATTACGGATGGAGAATCGTCCCTTCTTGTCGGTGTTTGTCGTGTCGGCTCGCTTGCCATTGGGCTTCGAGAAGAAGAACAAGAGTTTCTCATCCGGTCCATGCGCGAAGACTTTTCCGTCTCTTCCGCCCCATACGCTGAGGAAACCACGCTTGGAATCGACGACGCCGACCGACGCGCCGGCCACAGGTTGACCCTTGTGATCCAGAACCCTGCCCTGAAAAACATTGATTCTGGACTTTCTCTTGCCGGCGTCCTGTGTTTCATTCTGTTGTTTCTTTTCGCCGGGTGGTTGGGTTTCGGATTGAGCAAAGGTGCTGCTCGCCAGAAAGCCCAAGAGAATCAGCGATGCGAACGACCAGGATTGCGTCTTGAGGGCGTGCATGATCGGACCCTTTCACGTGAGATGAACTCGTCGGAACAGCCCGGAACGCTTGAGATCAGTATATTATCGCTCGCGGTGTCGGGTATTTCCAGTGACAATTGTGGCAAAACGATGCGGGCGAGAAGGCAATCTAGTGTCCTTGAATCGCCCCGGTTTGATCCGACATGCTCTTCTTCAGGAGTTCGAATGACCCCCCGGCAGCAAAGCCGGCGGTCATGGTGGCCCCTGGCCGAGGTTCCTGATGTGTGCCTTAACTTATGTTAAAAGCATGTGAATCGGTCGAAATCGCTTGAATCTCGGTTCCTCATACATGACACTATCGTGTAGGATGGGGGTATTCGGCGGGCGTGGTTATCCGCGCGAGATGTGCTCATTGCTCGATCAGGATGCTGGCGCGTCGTCACATAACAGCAAGGAGTCTCGACTTTGGCAGCACAAGAACCGGGGGCAGGACGTCAGCGGGTGTTGTTGATTTGTGCGGCGGTTCTCGTCGTGATCGCCGTCTTCCTAGGTTGGTCGAGGCTGGGCGGTAGTTCGCCGGAAGCCATCGCCGCAAGCCGGGCCCACAAGTGCATCGAGTGTGGCTACGAATTCGACTACACGATTAAGATGGGTGACAAGGAACCTTACGACTGCCCGAAGTGTGGCAAGCTCGCCGTCTACCGGGCCGAAGCCTGCTACTGGACGAAGGATGCCAATGGGGAATGGGCGGCGAAGCTTGAGCCGACGTTCGTCGTGTTGAAAAGCCGAATCGATCGGTCGAGCAAAGAGAAGACCTTTTGCCCGGACTGTGAACGGGAGGTCAAGGTACATAATGCCAGGCCGCCGCAGGAAATGATGGATGCCGCCCGCGCTGCCGCGGGCGAATGAGGAGCGGTGCTATGAACCGCGCGCGAGAAGCAAAACGGGTCCGCCGGTCGTCGGCGGGTTTTACCCTGATCGAACTCCTGGTGGTCATCTCGATAATCGCCGTGCTGCTAGGGATGCTCCTGCCAAGTCTAGTGGGCGCCCGCCGGACAGGCCAACGCGTGGCCTGTATGGCGAACCTCCGCGGTATCACCCAGGGCATGCTAGAGTATGCCGGTGATAACGATGGTTGGCCAGTCGGCGCGCCGAGTGGGTCGGGAGGGTACCTTCAAGCAGCAGGTGCCGCGTACGGGGCGGCAGTTCAAACATGGGATTTCATGGGGCCCCTGGCCCATCAATGGGGCTTTGGCCTTTCTAAGCCGGACCTCGGAGACTTTGCCGGTGTATTACGTCGATTCAATGAGTTGCGAGCGCACGATGCGTTTCTTTGCGCCGGCAACAAGTTCCTTGCGGGTAGCTACGGGTCGGTGGATGCCGGCGTTGGCTGGATGGTGAGCTATAACACCGTGCGGTACCAGTTGTGGACAGGTGCCGAAGCTCCCGGTGGTCACGAGGAGAAGTTGCCCTCTGATTGGAAGCCGTCCGTGGACCGAATCGGTGTCCCGGCAAATAAAGTCTTCTGTGCGGATGGGTCCCGGTTTTCGACCGTGGACGAACCACCGGACTATGACTTGTCGTGGAATGCGGCGTGGGGTGGAGCGTTTTCGGATACAGGCGCGCATTCAACATACACTCGCTCGTGGGATCGATCCCGCGCTCCAGGCAATGGCAACACCGGACCAGTTGACGCTCGCCAATACGCTTTTCGACATTCGACGGCCGAGCCGCCGGTCGGGGCGCCAGGGAACGCCTTCAAGCTCAATCTCGGATTCTATGACGGGCATGTCGAAACACAGGGCGACCTCCAGGCTTCGAATCCACATCAGTGGTTGCCAAAAGGCTCCCTGCTTGAAGGCGGTGCTCGGTGGGCGGATGCTGAAGCGCTCTACGGAACCGGTGACATTAAGATCGGGCCGTAGGCACTTGGCGCTACTGACGTTTTGTCCGCAGTTCTTCGCACTCCTGCCGAGTTGTGGGGTGTGATTATGGTGAGCGCATTTATTCGCCTGAGGATCGGCCGGTTGCCGTCTCCGTCCTTTTTCCACACAAATTCGTCCCCGAACTCGTAGTAGCGATTGCGGCTCCGTTGCTACCCACACCACGCAACGGTTGCACCGGGCCGACACGGCCCGGCTCTGATGGCGAGTTCAATGCCTGATTCCCGATCGGGAATCTGCAAAGCCTACAACCTATGTTCAACCCCAATCGTCAATCGCAAACTTGGTCACCGCGTAGCGTCCGACCCCTGTGTCGGACGTGGAATCCAAACTGTTTGCGACGGCCGACAGGGGCGTCGGCCGCTACGGAAAAAACGAGTTTGCGCTATCCTCTCACGGCCCAGCGGAGGAGTTCGCCGATCTTGGGGGGCTTGCCTTGCATGAGCATGCCGACGCGGAAGATGCGGCCGGCCATCCAGATGCAGAAGAACATGGTCAAGACGCAGCCCGCCACAGCCACTGGCGGCTGCCACCAGGGAATCGTGACCGGCATTCCCAATCGCATCACCATCATCATCGGCGCCCACAGGGGCACGAGAGAGGCAATGGTGATGAACGTGCCGTTGGGCGACTGGATGACCGGCATAATCAGGAACATTGGGATCATCATGGGGAACATGATGGGCATCATCAGGCTTTGTGATTCCTTGACGTCGTTGCAGCAGGAGCCGACGGCCAGAAACAGTGAGCCGAACATGAAGATGCCGGGGATGAGGAATGCGACGAACCACGCAATGAGCTGGGGTTCGACCATGTCCGCGTGGCCCGTGTATTGCGCGGCGATGTAGGCGGCGGTGAAGTAGATACCCAGCAGGGTGAGGGCCACGAGCATGAGCCCGAGGAGCTTGCCCATCATGAGCTTGAACGGTGGGATGGAACCTAGCAGGACCTCGGCGATGCGCTGCATTTTCTCTTCGATGATGCCGTGGATCAGAGACTGCGTCGTGATCATCAATCCCATGAACATGAACATCATGAGGCCGAAGGGCATCATGATGGTGGAGAGTTCGTCTGCCTCTTCGGCCTGCCGAATCTCACCGGTTTCGCTTCTGGATAGCAGTTCCAAGTAGGTGCTTGGCACGTAAGACAAAGCCTTCTCCACATCGCCGGAGGCGAGACCAAGTTCAGCGAAACGCTTTTCCTTGACCAGGGTGTTCACTTGCTCACGTAGCCAGCGGGGAAGGTCGCGGCGGGCTTGCTGATCCGTATAGTATCGCATTCCGAAACCGCACGTCGGATCGTCGGAATCGCCGCGCCCCTCCAGAATGTCCGCACTGATCTCGGCGAACGCGAAATAGGTGCCGTCGCGGACCAGGTTGGAAAGTTCGAGCAGTTGCTCGTCTCGATTGTCGATCTTGGTCGCGATCTCGAGTAGCTCGAAAGTCGCACCACGGCGTTTGCCTGTTTCGGGATCGACAGGCAGTTCCTCGTTACGCTCGACCGCCGACTTGTGTAGCGAGTCGAAGAGGACGCCGGAATGATCGAGCACCGCAAGGCGCTTGGTGCCGGTCTCGCCCTTCTTTTCGGTGAGGATAACGACGCCCATGCCGCCGAACATCAGGATCGGCACGAGTATGATCGCGATGAGAAAAGACTTCGTACGCACATTGGCGAGGTATTCGCGCCGAGCAACGGCCCAGACCTTATGCATGGTTGATCTCCTCCGAATGCGGTCGAGCGATCCGCACGAAGATGTCGTGCAATGTCGGCCGAGTCACCTCGAAATGTTCGACGCGCGTCTGCTCCGTCAACGCCTTGAGGACAGCCTGGGGATCGGCGTTGTCGGTCAAGCGGAGTTCCTGGAACTGGCCGAAATCGTTCACGCCGACGATGCCGGGCAATTGGTCGAAGGCGATCCCGTTGCCGCCGGTCCGAACGCGGATCGTATCCTCGCCGTATTGTTCTTTGATTGATTCGAGCGTGCCGTCCAGGACTTTGCGACCCTTGAAGATCATGAAGACGAAATCGCACATCTTTTCGGCGACGTCCATGTCGTGCGTCGAGAAGATGACCGTCGCCCCGGTCTTCCGCATCTCCAGCACGGCATCCTTGAGCACGTCCTGATTGACCGGGTCCAGTCCGCTGAACGGCTCATCGAGTATGACGAGTTCGGGCTTGTGCAACACCGTCGCGATGAACTGGAGCTTTTGGGACATTCCCTTCGACAGCGACTCGACCTTTTTCTTGGCATAGTCGCCAAGGTCGAATTTTTTGAGCCACGTTTCGATCTCACCGAGGCTAATACGTTGGCCTTTGAGTTCGGCGTAGAATCGCAGGAGTTCGTGAACCACCATCTTGCGGTAGAGCCCACGTTCCTCCGGCAAGTAGCCCACACGGTCGGAGGCCGCGCCGCTCGTGGTCACGTCTTCGCCGAATAGCTGAATGGCGCCGCGATCCGGGTGCAGAATCCGCATGATCATCCGCAAGGTGGTCGTCTTGCCGGAGCCGTTCGGACCGATAAAGCCGTACACGGACCCGGCCGGCACTGCCAGCGACAAGTCGTCCACGGCGACGGTCTGTCCAAATGTCTTGGTCACATCCCGAATCTCGACCGCGTTCATTCAATGTTTCCTTTAAGATGGGGACTCGCGGGACCGGGAGCGGCACTCCACAAAACCACTCAACCGCAGCGACAGGCTTACCCCACATGTACGGTCACTCTCAACGTTCCGCCTTCAGAATCCTCACGCGGAAACGATGTTGATTGGCTACAATCCGGTGTTCACCGTACCCTTGTGGTTTCGATTGGCCGATTCTTTGGATACTGGGAAGCAATTACACCATGGCTCGCGAAAGAATTCAGAAGGTCCTAGCTGCTGCCGGCGTTTGCGCGCGACGAGCTTCCGAATTGCTCGTCCTCGATGGACGCGTCAAGATCAATGGTAAGACTGTTCGCTCGCTCCCGCAATTGGTCGATCCGGCCAAGGACGCCATCGCTGTTGACGGCAAGCTGATCCACACAACCCAGCGAGCCTACTACCTCCTCAACAAACCGAAGCACGTACTCTGTACGCACAACGACCCCGCCGACCGCAAACGGGCGGTGGATCTCATGGTCGGTGTCAAGGAACGGCTCTTCCCCGTCGGCAGACTCGACGCCGATTCCACGGGTCTGCTCATCATGACCAACGATGGAGAACTGACGCAGAAACTCACGCACCCCCGATTCGGCGTGCCGAAGACCTATCGTGCGGAAATCGTCGGCCAACCCTCGACGCAAACGCTCGATAAACTCCGCGGGGGCGTCTGGCTCGCAGAAGGCAAGACCGGCCTGGCGCGCATCTCGATTATCCACCAGCAACGCGAAAAGACCATTCTAGAGATTACCCTGCGCGAGGGACGAAACCGTGAGATCCGTCGCATGCTCGCCAAGATCGGCCACAAGGTGCGCCGCCTTTCACGGATATGCATCGGCAGGATTTCCACACGCAAACTGCCGCTCGGCGCATATCGCAAGCTCACGCCTTCCGAGGTGAAGTACCTTTTTGAACTTGCGGATGAGGTCCACGGTGCAACCGGCAGCGCGGTCCCGAGGAAGAAACCCGCGACGCGCACGAGGAGATTGCCCTCCACACCTACCGCGGATACGGCCGGTTCGAGGCAGGACTCAACGAGTACACCGCGGAAAGCCACTGTGAAGAAGACTGCCCAACCGGCCACGCGCCGAGGCCCCAAGGCGAAGACATCCCCACCTAAGAGGAAGTTTTCCATGTCCAAGGCAGCCGGGAAGACGGCATCTCGCAAGAAAACCACCAAACGAACTAAGGCCCCTTCGAAGAACGCAAAACACACAAGGAACAAACCCCAGGGCAAGCCAACACAAGGTTCGGACAAGAAATCCGTCAAGCCGACACGCCGGCGCATCCTCATTCCTTAGAAATTGTTCAGGGTTTTTTCTGCAGGCAACCTTGGCACAGGCGTCTTCAGGCCAAGGCGCTGGCCACTTCAGGACCTTCACGCCGGCGGCGTCAGTTGGATTGGGGCCTGCTTGAACTGTCGAGAGTCGCCCAACTTATCCTACCGATGATCCAAATGATGAGCCCGAACTTGGCTTCTGGCCCCCAAATCGATCCCCAAAGGCAACAATGGCGAATATATGCCATTCTCATGGCTTCCTGATTCTCAGGTCACCCCGCAGGTGTCTCAATTCCCCCCCTGAGAACTGCTTATGGGCGATATCAGTGTTTAAATGCCAGGACGGTGGATTCGTGAGGGCGGCATTTGCGCCGGTTTGCGATTTCTGTGGTTAATAGAACCGTATTTTCTCTATTGACCTCTCAGGAGCGACCGATAATATCGCTTGATGAGGCGGTGTTTTTGCACTCACTTAGCCTCCCTATCGAAGCGGTCTCGATGTAGTGGAAACCGAAATATTAGGAGAGATACGGCATGTTGAGATTCCACCAGCGGGTTGCTAGGGCTGCAGCTTTCCTCGGTATGCTCGGCGCGTCCATCGTGGTTGGAGGCTCGGCGGTTGCGCAGGACAGGTCAACAACGGATGATTCTGACAATATGCCGGAGCCGTTGTCGCTGAACTATTCCCAGGACGAACCCGCGCCGGATGAAAAACCGGTTTCCAATTGGACCTGCGCCAGCTGCGGGAAAGACTTTTCGAGCGTCGTGCCCTATGGATACGATGGAGACAAGCCGCTGTGCCAAAATTGCTGCAAAAGCGCGGAGGCGAAAAAGCAGGGGAGCGAACCATATAACCTCTGCACGACCAAGCGACTCACCGGCGATTGGTGGGGCGCTCGAACGGCGATGGAAGATGCCGGCTTCAGCTTCGCACCGCTTCTCATCACGAACTTCCAGCAGAACTTTCACGGCGGAGCGAATACGAAAAACGGCCACGACATTACCGGCAGGTTCTTTTACAACTTCGAGCTGGACTTTGACAAGATATTCGGCTGGAAGGGGGCGTCGTTTTTCTACAGGGTTCTTCAGGAGTGGAATAACGGTATTAGTTCAGACGTAGGCACGACCATAGCGCCGTATTGGGGTTCCGGCGCGCCCGGCAATCACTTTTTTGGTGACAGCCCCTACGGCATCCTGACGGATAAATGGTGGTATCGTCAACGGCTTCTGGATGATCGGATCGAGATCCGCCTCGGTAAATTGCTGAACGTTGTCGACCTCTTCGATATGAACGCCGTCTCCCGCAACTACGCCAGCGCATTCATGAATCGGGCACTGAACTACAACCAGACCATCCCGATTGCCAAGGGAACCGGTGCTTTCATCAAGGCGTGGCCGACGGATTGGCTGTACTTCCAAATGTCCGGGGTGAATGCCGATTCCCGGAATAGCCGGTGTTTCGACTATGAGCGAGCATTCCACGGCCCCGCGAGCTACATGGGCAATTGGGAATTCGGCTTTACTCCCAAGTTCAACTCCGCTAAGGGTAAGCTCCCAGGTAATTACCGCTTTGGCTGGTGGTACAATCCCAGGATGCGCAATGTATTCATGAACACGCTAGGGGGATTGAGAGCTCAGCGGACTGAGAGCGGCGACTTGGGTGGGTATCTGAGCTTCGATCAGATGGTTTGGAAGGAAAACGACGACCCCTGTGACAAGCAAGGCTTGGGCCTGTTCGTCCGATACGGCTTCGCGGACGGCGAGATCAACAGGATTGCCCATTCCTGGAACGTCGGTGGTGTTTACACGGGACTTATTCCTAGCCGTGACAAGGACCTATTAGGCTTTGGTGTTGCCCAATGCATCGAATCCGGCCAGTATCGAGGCGAAATCGACCGCCGCGCCGATCGAGAAACAGTTTACGAGCTGTTCTACTCGATCGCGGTGACACCCTGGTGTACTATTTCGCCGGATATCCAGATAATCACCAATCCGGGCGGAACCAAGGATGCCCGTGATGCTTTGGTCGGTGGACTGAGTGCGAAGTTCGCGTTTTAGAACCGATAAGTCGAACAACAACCCAGATTCGTCGGCGCGGTTCCAATGGCGACAACCATGTGTGGCCCGATAATCCTGCTCGTGGCGTGGCCACCCAATTGGTACGTAGCAGGTGCGGAACAAGTCCGAATCGGCTTTTTCAACCTGGGCCCGAGCTTTTCTTGACTCCCAGCGAGACCCCATCTAGAGTCGGGCGTCAGGAGATGTGGTTTCCGCATCGCTGGCATGTGGGGGATTCAAGACACACGGGTCGATGGTTGGGGAGTCTTGGTTCTCGATCCATCGACAACAATGGAGAACTAGTTATGTTGAAGAGAATCATCCTAAAATCAGTTCTGGTCGGCATGTTCGTTTTCTCGTTGAGCGTGATTCCGGCTTGTACACAGAACACCGCTGAACCTGCGGCGATGACAGGCGACAGCAGCGCGTCAGTCGATTCGCACGAGCGACACGCGACCGGTATCGAAAGCCAAGCGGCTGATATGTAATTACCCGGTCGCCGTGCCCTTCGGACATGGCCTTCAGAAGACACAAGAAAAACACCACCACGATTCCCTGTAATCGTGGTGGTGTTTCTGTTTGCCGAGGTTCCCAAACTCGAAGGCAGCGTGCCTCCCCGGTTTTCCAGGGCCACGGGGTCACGTACCCTTTTTCATGTCCAATGCGACGAGCGGCTCTCTTTCCACACAGCCGGGTCTTGGCGATAGAAACCAGAGAACTGCTCGTACAATTTCGGGTGCCGCCTTCGCAACAGCCTGGGTTGCTCAAAGAAGTGCTCCGTCACCACAGCGAAGAACTCCGCGGGGTTCGATGCACCGTAAGGGTCCAGGAGCGTTGGCTTCCCGTGACGTATCGCGGCGGAAAACGCGCTAAACTCGGCGTCGAGCACGCTTGTCCATGTTTCTATCTGTTCCTTAGTCTCAAGCGGCGGCAGACCGTCCGCGGCGCCGTTGTTCATGTCGAGCACGTGCGCGAACTCGTGGAACACGACGTTGCAGCCGTCGCGGGGATGTTCAACTGAATGCCTCACGCTGTTCCACGCAAGAACGACAGGGCCGCGTCGCCACGCTTCACCGGATCGCATCTGAGGGATTCGGTATCGCCGGCCATCAGGACCGACAGCTTCGGTCACTTCGCCAAAGTCGTGCGGATAGACGATCACCTCATGTAGTCGCGGGTAGACACCCAGGTGGGGAATACCGATCAACAACAAGCACGCCGGCGCGGCAATCGTGATCTTGATCTCCTCCGTGATTGTCAGATTGCCGATTCCGAGAAATCCCTTTTCGGCCATGAAGACCTGGATGCGTTCACGGAGGATGCGTCTGTGGTCGTCGGGAAGGTGGGTGTAGGAGGAAACAGTCCGCCGCACGGTGCAAAGCCATTCGTCAGGAAATGGCCCGTTGATGAGGGCCTCTTGGCGAATGCGCTTGCGGTGGAAGATGCGATCGAGCCACGACATGGCGATGTCCGTGCGAGCTTGGGTCGGAAGAAAACAGCCCCCAGCCAATCAAAAAGGAGAAGATTATGGATCGCGTGGCACCTGCGCGAGAAGACCGAGCCTGGGCTAGGCAAATGCCTGTGCGAGGTGCTGGCACTTCGTCAGCAGTCTTCCCTCTCCTCCGAAATTTTCGCCTGGGCAATCTGATTATCCAGGGTCTTGATATAGTCTCGCAACCACGAAACGACATTCG
>CAZTAR010000007.1:0-28175 GCA_964611695.1 uncultured Planctomycetaceae bacterium
GGAACTGCTCGCGAAGCAGCTAATCCTGCCGGTCGATTTCCTCGGCGAAGTGCGGAAGCTCTACGACGCCGGCGCACGGACATTCATCGAAGTCGGCCCCAAGTCCGTGCTGACGTCCCTGACGAGCACGGTGCTTCAGGATCACCCACACACGGCCATCGCGATGGACGCCTCGTCCGGCCGCAAACCGGCGATTGAGGATCTCGCACGGCTCCTAGCACAGGTGGCGGCACAGGGATACCCCGTTGCGTTGGAGCGTTGGGAACGAGCGCTGCCCGAGCCTCGCAAGCCGAAAATGGTCGTACCGCTTCTCGGCGCAAACTACCGTGCCGCGTCGTCGAAGCAAGAAGAGCACGAAGAAGAGTCGGCGGCACACCGTACGACCACTACCGGGCCGGCGGAAACGGTCAAACACCAATCCGAGCCCAGAGCGCAAGCGACGGGTACCGTGCTGGAAGCGAGTGGAGACAGCGCGATCGATCAGAGTGAACCGGTAACTCATAGTCAGAATGGCATCACCTCGCTGCCTCCCGACAAGCCTCCAACGGCTCCGACATCTCCGGCCCCACCGCCGAAGGCAAAGCAATCCCCCATGTTGGCGGAAGCCTTGCGCATCGTGCAGGACGGATTGCATGCGATGCAACAGTTGCAGCAGCAGACCGCCGATGCACATGCGAAGTTCCTGGCCGGTCAGGAGCGGGCACACCAAACGATTCAGGATTTGATGGAAAGCCAGCATCGCCTCTTCGCATCCGGTTCGGGCGAGCCGCTGACAGCACTTCCCCCGCGCGAGTCCGCGCCCGACATACTGACACCTTTGACCGACTCAATAGCGTCGCCCCCCCGTGGCCGACGAGAATCTCGCGCCTCTGTAGCGTCGGCCCCCCGTGGCCGACGAGAATCGCGCGATTCTGTAGCGTCGGCCCCCCGTGGCCGACGAGAATCGCGCGATTCTGTAGCGTCCGACCCCCGTGTCGGACGACGATCAGAGCCGCGCGCGTCAGCAAGCGGTCAGCGCGCAACCCCGGCGGCCCACTCGGAGACAGATGACCCCTCCCTCACGGTCGGGGCTATGATCAGCAACGGTCGACAGGGGCATCGGCCGCTACATCCACCGACAGCGCCCGCAATCCCAACAATCCCGCCCACTCCGACCGCGCCGGTTGCACCAGCGCCGAAACCCCAACCCGTCGAAACCGAGTCCGTCGCTTTCGATCGTGAAGCCGTTGAAACCGCCGTCCTCGCAGTCGTTTGCGAGAAGACCGGCTACCCCCGCGAGATGGTCAACCTCGACATGGACATCGAGGCCGACCTGGGAGTCGACTCGATCAAGCGCGTCGAGATCATCGCCGGCATCGAGGAGCGCCTGCCGCAGTGGTCCGGCGTGAGCCCCGAATATATCGGCGGCATCAGAACACTCGACGAGATCGTTTCTTTCATCAAATCGGCCGAGGGGGATTCGTCATCGGAGGCCACCGGCGCGCCGACCGAATCGCCTACAGGCGCAGAGTCGTCGCAAGCGCCCGACGCGCCTTCCGCGCCCACCGTTGATACGCAGGCGTTTGGTGATGTTCTGCTCGCCGTCGTATCCGAACTCACCGGCTACCCGCGCGAGATGCTCGATCTGGAAATGGACATGGAAGCCGATCTCGGTATCGACTCGATCAAACGCGTCGAGATCGTGGCGGCCGTCGAGTCGCGGATTCCTGATCTACCGCCCGTCAAACCGGAGTACATGGGAAGTCTGCGGACACTGCGACAGATTGTTGAGTATTCGTGCGGCGAAAGCGCTGATGCTCAAGAAGCTTCGGGAACCGCGCAGCCTACGGAACTCATGAAGGCTCCTTCTCAGGACTGTGGCACAGGCGTCTCGCCTGTGTCTCCATCGACGGAATGTCGGTGTGACAGTGTCGAGACAGACTCGAATACGGCTGCGGCTCCGCTCGAACGGGAGATACTGCGGTGGACCACGCTACCAAAGGCAACTCCCGGCAAACTCTCGATCGTACCCGACCACGAGCTGTGGGTCACGGACGATGGTTCGGCCTTGTCCTCGGCGATCGTCGATCAACTCACGTCCGCAGGGCACAAGCCACGCCTGATCGATCCGCACCAGGCAATCACGGTTGAACACACAACCCCGGTCGGCGGCCTGATCATCGTGGGCCAACCCGGCAAACCCGAGGGCCCAACATGGAACGCCGCGTCCGAGGCGGAACTCAAAACGGCCTTTTCGCTTGTCAAGCATGTCGCGGCCGATCTGCGTCGTGCGGCCGCACACAGCGGTGCGATTTTGGCAACCGTCGCCCGAATGGACGGTGCGTTCGGCTTGCTCGGCCGAGGCGATTTCGATCCTGCGCAAGGCGGGCTTGCCGGCCTCACCAAGACCGCCGCCCTCGAATGGCCGGAGGTCCAGTGTCGTGCCATAGACGTGACACTCGGATGGGACGATACGGAAGCCGCCTCAGCGGTTGTGAAGGAGCTGTCCACCGACGGGCCGATCGAAATCGGCCTCGGCCCGGACGGCCGACGCGGGCTGGAGTCCGTCGGCATGCGGGAAACCGCAAGTGGTTTGTGGCACGGGCGTCCCGCCTGCGATCTCACCGGCGAGACGCCGGTGCCACAATCATCTTCGAGCGATCGCACGGATACGTCGCCCCTCCGTGAAGGCGACGTCGTCATCGTGACTGGCGGCGCGCGAGGTGTGACGGCCGAGACGGCATTTGCCCTGGCGCGGGATTGCCGGCCCACGCTGGTATTGCTTGGACGATCCGCAGCGCCGGCCGTCGAACCGCATTGGCTAGCGGGCCTGGAAACCGAGGCCGATATCAAACGGGCAGTGCTCGCCAACGAGTTTGCAGGAAACGACAAACCGACGCCCCGCGAACTCCAAACACGATGCCATCGGCTCCTGGCTGACCGCGAAATCCGGCGTAACCTTGACCGGATCGCAAAGACAGGCGCCCGAGTCGAGTATCGCAGCACCGACGTATGCGACACCGACGCGGTCCGAGCAACGTTGACTGATCTTCGGGAGACCCTCGGCCCGATTCGAGGCCTCATTCACGCAGCGGGCGTCCTCGAAGATCGAAGGATCGAAGAGAAGACGCAGGAACAGTTCGATCATGTCTTCGACACGAAGGTCGCCGGCCTGCGGCATTTGATCGACGCGTTGGACCTGGGCGAGCTTCGATGCGTCGTGTTGTTCTCCTCGGTCAGCGGGCGTTACGGCAACGTGGGGCAGGTCGATTACGCCGTGGCGAATGAAGTGCTGAACAAGGCCGCGCATCGCCTCGCGGCAAGGCTGCCGAACTGCCGATTCCGGTCGATCAACTGGGGCCCCTGGGATGGCGGCATGGTCGGCCCTTCCTTGCGAAAAGTGTTTCTCGAACAGGGGATCGACTTGATCCCACTGGCGGCCGGCGCAAAGTGTTTCGTCGATGAGTTGCACAATAATGACACTTCCGCGACGGAGATTGTCATTGGGGCTTCACTCGCGAATCGTGGGAGAATCGACGTTACACCGGCGCGCAACCAAACACTGGCAGACAAGCTGCCAGTGGCGCCCGTCACACCGTCAAGCGACAAGATGTTCACCACGGCGTTCGAGAGGACGCTGGACCTCGCGCGGCATTCGTTCCTGGAGTCGCACGTCTTGGGCGGACGGCCCGTGCTGCCGGCCGCAATCATCATGGAGTGGCTGGCGCACGCGGCACTGCACACGAACCCGGGACTGTTGTTCCACGGCGTGGATTCCTTCCGCGTTCTCAGCGGCGTCGTGCTGCAGGATGAACCGATCGTCCTGCGTTTCATGACGGCCAAGCCTCGTATTAGCGGTTCGGTCTTTGATGTCGACGTCGAGCTTCGGTCTCGTCGTCCCGATGGTAGCGAGATTCGTCACGCCGGCGCGACCGTCGTATTGACTTCGCAATTGCCCGCCATACCCGTGGGCGTCCTTCCGAACATGCCCTCGGAAGCACCCCACGCGCACTCCGTCGAGCACCTGTACGAAAACATTCTCTTCCATGGCAAACACTTTCACACCATCCAGACGCTGGAAGCCTCTTCCGCACAAGGGCTCGTAGGGCAACTCCGCCCCGCCCCGCCGCCGCAGGCCTGGATGACCGAACCCCTGCGGAGCGACTGGATTACCGATCCGCTCGTCATCGACGGCGGGTTCCAGATGGCGATTCTGTGGTGCCACGACCGGATTGGAACGGTATCACTGCCGGCATACATCGGACGGTACCGCCAGTATTGCCCCAGGTTCCCCGCCGAAAACACAAAGACGATCCTGCACGTTCGCGACCACACGCCACGCAAGATGACAGGCGATCTGTTCTTTGTGGACAACCATGGGCAACTCGTGGCTCGCATCGAGGAGTACGAATGCACTGTCGATCGCGCCCTGGAGGATGCCTTCCGTCGACGATCAATCTCTGGCACCGCTACGTAGGGGGGAAATGTGTCGCGAAATTCGCCGATTGCCGTCGTCGGGCTGGGATGTATGTTCCCCGGCGCCGCCGACCCGCAGACGTTCTGGCGGAATATCCTCGCCAAGCTCGACACGACGCGCGACGTGCCGGCGGATCGGTGGGTGCTCGACCCTCGGGTCGCGCTTTGCGACCAGCCGGACCCCGACAGCGTCTATTCCCTGCGCGGCTGTTTTGTTGACGACTTCTCCCTCGAAACCGCCGGGCTGCAAATCGACGCGTCCCTCCTGCGCGACCTCGACCCGTTGTACCACATCGCCCTGCACGCCGGGCGACAGGCCTTTCGCGATGCCGTCACAGACAACGTCGACCTCTCGCGCGTTGGTGTGATCCTCGCCGCCATCGCCCTGCCTACGGACGGATCATCCGCCATCACGCGAGAAACCCTCGGCAGGATGTTTGAGGATGCGGTGCTTCAATTCCACGCAAGTGACGCCGGCTTGGGTGCTGCATCCCTTCCGGGGGCGGAGGACGGATCACAAGGGTGCCACAGGCGGCTTGCCCGCCAGTGCGATCTCACTCTCGAAAGCACTCAAGACACTGGCAGACAAGCTGCCAGTGGCACACCTTGTTTGGCCGCCAACGGAGCATTGGGCCCAAGTCGCGGTAAACTTCCAGACGCTTGGCGTCAGCTCCAAACGAATCCACTCAACCGGCGCGTCACAGGGCTGCCCGCGTCGCTTTTGGCCCAGGCCCTCGGCCTCGGCGGCGGGAGCTACACCCTCGACGCGGCCTGTGCCTCCTCGCTCTACGCACTAAAACTCGCGTGCGACGAGTTGATCGATGGCCGTGCCGACGCCATGCTCGCAGGCGGCGTGTCACGACCCGAATGCCTCTATACCCAAATGGGCTTCACCCAGCTTCGAGCCCTTTCTCCCTCGGGATGTTGTTCGCCATTCGACGCCGCGTCTGACGGTCTCGTCGTGGGTGAGGGCGCCGGCGTTCTAATGCTCAAACGGCTCGACGACGCCGTTCGCGATGGGGACAGAATATACGGTGTAATCCGCGGCATTGGCTTGGCCAACGATATCGGCGGAAGCCTGCTCGCCCCAAACTCCGAAGGACAAATCCGCGCGATGAAGAAAGCCTATCACAACACAGGCTGGTCACCGCACGATGTTGATCTCATCGAGTGCCACGGCACCGGCACTCCGCTCGGTGATGCTGTCGAGATTGAGAGCCTGCGGTCGCTTTGGGGGGATGGCAGCTGGCAACCGGGACAGTGCGCGATCGGGTCCGTCAAATCGATGATCGGCCATCTGCTCACCGCCGCGGGGGCCGCTGGGCTCATCAAAACAGTCCTGGCTCTACGCGAAGCGACGTTGCCGCCCCAAGCCAACTTCAACCGCTGCTCCGAGATGATCCCGCTCGAAGGCGGTCCCTTTCACGTTGCGACCGAATCCGCACCATGGCAGCCGCGAAAAGACAACACACCACGTCGGGCTGCAGTGAACGCATTCGGCTTCGGCGGCATCAATGCGCACGTATTGCTTGAGGAATGGGATGTTTCTCGCACGACCATCATTCACAAGTCCGCATCCCGTACGAACCTTGGTCATCAGTCTGCTGCATCCAACGAGCTCGTTGAACACCAGAATCCAACGCCACAAGACTCGGTCGGCATACATAACAAACATGAAGCACCCGCCATCGCTGTCGTGGGTATGGATGTTCGTCTCGCCGGCGCACAATCGCTTAGCACATTCCAAGAGTTGATCTTCCGAGGCGAACGCCTGACGCTGCAGGTTGCATCACGAGGCACGACCGGGCATGTTGAGTCGAACCCGCGAAGATGCTGTGGCACCGGCGTCTCGCCGGTGGAATCACAGGCGGGACGCCTGTGCCACAACGCCACAATGCCGGGTGCGGTTTGGAACAAACTTTCCATCCCTGTCGGCAAGTACCGTCTGCCGCCGAACGAGATTGCCGAGGTCTTGCCGCAGCAGTTGTTGATGTTGGAAGCGGCCGCCCAGGCGATGCACGATGCCAACATGCCTTTGAGAGGCCACCGGCCAAACGTCGGTGTGCTGGTCGGCATGACGTTGGATATCAACACAACTAATTTTCACTTGCGATGGTGGTTGACTGATCAAGTCCGCCAGTGGGCGGAGCAACGCGGTCTGACTCTCACTGACGAGGAATTGACCCAATGGCTGACTGATCTGCGCGAGGCCGTCGGTCCCGCGCTCAACGCCCCACGGACTGTCGGCTCACTCGGGAACATCATCGCCAGCCGGATTGCCCGTGAATTCGATCTCGGCGGCCCCAGCTTCGCGGTCTCCTGCGACGAGGCCTCTGGGATTCGCGCGCTGGAGGTTGCCGTGCGGTCGCTCCAACACCACGAGAGCGACGCCGCGATCGTGGGGGCCGTCGATCTCACTGCCGATCCGCGAAACCTGGCAGTGTCGCAACTGTTTGACACTTCCGACGACAGGCCCGCCTTTGGAGAGGGGGCCGCGGCCGTCGTCCTCAAACGGCTTGAAGATGCCCAGCACGATGGCGATCGCATCTATTCGATCATTCGGGGCATCGGCACGGCAAGCGGCGGAGAATCGCCCACGACCGGGCCGTCGTCAAACACATACTTGCATGCACTCGAACGGGCATACGCCGATGCAGGAGTATCGCCCGCGTCCGTCAAATACATCGAGTTGCACGGCGATCACGTTTTAGACGGTGGCCATTCAGAACAAAGCCCAATCGAAACATCAGCATTGCGGCAATTCTACGGACAGCCTCGTGAACCATTCGCCATCGGATCACTCAAATCAAACATCGGCAACACCGGCGCGACCACCGGGCTCGCCGCCTTCGCCAAGGCGTGCCTTTGTCTCTACCATGAGTTGATCCCGCCCGAGTCCAACGTCGAGAACTCCCATGTGACACTGGAATCATGCGGCGATTTTCTGCACGTGCCGCATCGCGCTCAGTACTGGTTCAGAGATCGAGCCGCAGGCCCCCGCCGGGCGGGTGTCAGTACCATGACACCTGACGGCAACTGCACGCATCTCGTTCTCGAAGGGGCCCCAATAGAAGATCAGACCCTTTCAATCGAACGATCCCAACCGCTTGGCCCGTGTGATCATGCCATCTTTGCCGTGGACGGCGGCGACGTTTCCACACTGCTCGATGCGATCGATGCGTTGAAATCATTCACCGTCAACGAATCAGGCAACATCGAGGCCGTAGCCCGCCGTTGGTTTGCCAAGCGACCGCCGGATGTCAGCTCCGGCCTCGCTGCTGCGTTTGTCGCAAGCTCAACCGACGCGTTAGCGCAATCGCTCGACGAAGCTCACCGTGCGATTGCCGCCAATCCTGATACATCCCTCAATGGCCGCGGCGGCGCGTACTACAACCCTCGCCCTTTGGGAAAATATGCGAGGCTGGCCTTTGTTTTTCCCGGCTCGGGCAACCACTTCGCCGGAATGGGCCGAGATATTGCCGCACGCTGGCCCGAGGTCGTTCGTAAGCTGGATGATGAGTCCGACTTCCTCCAGAGCCAATTCATGCCGCGATGGTATGCCCCCTGGCGTGCTTCGTGGCCACAGGACTGGCAACGCGAGACGGATGCCGCCATCGGCCAATCGATGCATCGCATGATCTTCGGCCAGGTTTCCTTCGGCCTCCTGGTGGCCGATCTGCTTCGCAGCTTCGGCATTCAACCGGATGCCGTCATTGGTTATAGCCTTGGTGAGTCCGTGGGTCTCTTCGCGCTTCGGGTGTGGCCTGACCGCGATGAAATGCTCAAGCGGATGCAGGCCTCATCACTCTTTGAAACGGATCTCGCCGGCCCCTACCACGCCATTCGGTCCGCTTGGAAATTGCCGCCGAATCAACTGGTGGACTGGCACACTGTCGTTGTGGGCCGGCCGGAGCCCATCGTTCGAGAAGCGCTGGCCGGTATTTCTCATGCACGGCTTTTGATTGTCAATACACCTGACGAGTGTGTCCTGGGCGGCTTGCACGGCGACGTTGAGTCAGTCGTGACAAAGCTGGGGTGCAAGGCGATTCCAATCGCTGGTGTCCCGGCGGTTCACTGCGATGTGGTTCGCGAAGTCGAGGAGGCCTACCGAGAACTCCACCTTTTGCCAACACGGTGCCCGACCGACGTCCAATTCTACAGCGCCGCCCTGGCCCGGACTTACGATGTCGATCAAGCGGCAGCAGCAGACTCGATTACCGGCCAGGCCGTCACAGGTTTTGATTTCCCCGATCTTGTCAATCAGGCATATGAAGACGGCGTGCGCCTCTTCGTCGAGATCGGACCGCAAGCCTCTTGCACGAGAATGATCACCAAGATATTGGCTGCTCGCCCACATATGGCCCAATCAGCCTCTCAACGGGGCGAGGATGAAGCTTCGACTGTCATGAAGCTCTTGGCCGCGTTGATCGCCGAGCGTGTGCCCGTCGACCTGGCCAAACTCTACGGCGACACCGCGGCGAGCCCAGACGATCTCCATTCGGAACCCGAAGACACGCCCACAGCCTCGGTTGATGTGCCTCTGGGATTCCAACTGAACCATCCGCCAAGCCCTCCCGAATCGGCGAGCCAGCCTGTGTCGAGCCGGTCCTTGTGCCAAGAAGAAGCCGCGCAAGCCACGAATGCGGCCTTGCCAGCCGATACCGAGAAAGTTTCGATCCAAGACGCAGAAGGGGACTCCTTCCCCCGAGGTGCAGAAGAGAATCTGCCTGCAATTGCTCACGCCGACAAAAACGATTACCCAGCACCCGACTCTGCAGAAGACCCCGAGACAAACACAGCAAACACACTGATCTCCAGTGCCGCGACAACGGCACACGCTCATGAAGCATTCCTGCGTTTCTCTCGCACGGCGACAGATGGCATGCATCGAGCGCTGGCCCTTCAGACACGGCTACTCGAAACAATCGTTGCCGACGGCTCCATTGAACCGGGCCTCCTGTCAACATTGCCTCCGCTCACACCCATCACAGCCACGCCGGATGTCTCCCCGAACGAAGCGGATCAGGTGCGAGAAGAATCAGTTTTGCCGGCTTTCCCCCGCGAGCTGTGCATGGAATTTGCCGTCGGCTCCATCGAAAAAGTCCTGGGTTCGCAGTTCGCCGAAGTGGACACCCATCCTGTTCGCGTCCGGCTGCCAGACGAGCCGCTCATGCTTGTCGACCGCATCCTTTCGGTTGAGGGTGATAAGGGCTCGTTAACGCGTGGCCGGATCGTCACGGAACATGACGTCCTTCCTGGCCAGTGGTATCTTGACGGCGGCCGGTGTCCCACATGCATCACGGTCGAGGCCGGCCAGGCGGACCTATTCCTGTCGAGTTATCTGGGAATCGACCTGGCCGTTCAGGGACAGCGGTCATACCGCCTACTCGACGCGAGTGTGACGTTCCATAGGAGCCTGCCCCAACCCAGCGAAGTTGTACGTTACGACATTCGGATCGAACGGTTTGTCCGGCAAAGCGACGTGTGGCTCTTCTTCTTCGAGTTCGACGGCGCCATCCGTGGCGAGCCGGTGATCACAATGCGCAAAGGCTGCGCCGGATTCTTCACCACGGAGGAAATCAAAAACTCCGGCGGCGTCGTCTTGACCCCAGAAGACACCAAGCCTGTTCCAGGTCGCACGCAGGCGGATTGGCAAAAGCCCCTGCCGATGGCCGTCGAATCGTATGACGATGACGCCCTGGCCGCACTGCGGCGCGGAGATCTGGCGGGTTGCTTCGGCCCCCGCTTCGCGGAACTGCCATTGAGCGATCCGCCACGTTTGCCCGATGGTCGGATGAAGCTGATCGACCGTGTGCTGGAGATCAATCCTGACGGCGGACGGTTCGGCCTGGGCGCGATCCTGGCCGAGGCGGATATCCATCCTGATGATTGGTTCCTCACGTGCCATTTCGTCGACGACATGGTCATGCCCGGGACGCTCATGTATGAGTGTTGCCTGCACGCGATGCGGTTCTTCCTGTTAAGAATGGGATGGGTCGGAGAAAATGCCGAAGTGGCATACGAGCCAGTCTCCGGTGTTGCCAGTTCATTGAAGTGCCGTGGCCCTGTCACTCAAGCCACACGCAAGGCAACGTATCAAGTGGAGATCAAGGAAATCGGCTATCGTCCTGAGCCATATGTCATTGCCGACGCCCTCATGTTCGCAGATGGTCGGCGCATCGTGCAAGTCAGTGACATGTCCCTCCAGTTGACCGGCCTGACGCGCGAGAACGTAGAGCGTTTGTGGAGCAATCGGCGAGGTGTTGTGGGCGACGACGGGGGGGCAAGGAGTCAGGTGGCCGAGGAACTCGGGAATGAAAGGAACGACGGATCGCAGAAGGAAGGAGCCGCGACCTGTGGTCGCGGTGTTCTCACGAACCCGATCTTCGACCGAGACCATTTTTTGGCTTTCGCAATCGGCAAACCCTCCGATGCCTTCGGCGAGCCTTACCGCGTGTTCGACGAAGAGCGACGAATCGCTCGTCTCCCAGGCCCACCCTACCAGTTCATTGACAGAGTTGTTTCGATTGAACCGGACGCCTGGAAGCTTGAGCCCGGCGGGTGGGTGGAGGCGGAATACGACGTTCCTCCCGATGCCTGGTACTTCCGGGCGAACCGTCAGAGATCGATGCCGTTCAGTATTCTGTTGGAAATCCCGCTGCAAACGTGTGGTTGGCTGGCGGCCTATCTCGGATCAGCCCTTAAGAGCGACAACGATTTATCCTTCCGCAACCTCGGCGGAACGGCCACGCTGCACGAAGAGGTCTTCCCGGATTCCGGCACGCTCACGACCCGGGTCAGACTCACGGACGTCTCGCTCGCCGGCGGCATGATCGTCGAGAAATTCGAGATGCAACTTTTAAGACAGGGGCAACTTGTCTATGACGGACTTACGACCTTCGGCTTCTTCTCCAGCGACGCGCTCGCCCGCCAGATTGGGGTTCGCGATGCCGCCGAACGCATCTTCACGCCGCAGGCGGAAGATATCCGGCGCGCCAACCAGATTGCCTTCGAAGACCTCCCGCCACTAACGCCGGACGATCAGAATTGCGTGGAGGCCATTCCCGGCGCGCTGCCCGCCCGTGCGCTTCGCATGATTGACGAGATCGACGTGTTGCTTCCCGATGGCGGGCCACACGGTTTTGGATATGTCCACGGGAAAGCCGGCGTCGACCCAAACGCATGGTTCTTCAAGGCGCATTTCTATCAAGACCCTGTCTGGCCTGGTTCGTTGGGGCTCGAGTCGTTTCTGCAACTGTTAAAGGTATTCGCCGTGGCACACTGGGGGCCGGAGATACAGGACACACATCGGTTCGAGCCAATCGCTCGCGGGCTCGAACACACCTGGAAATACCGCGGCCAGATCATCCCGACCAACAAGCTTGTCGAAGTCGAAGCCGTCATCAAGCGTCTTGATGAAGGGCCGCAACCGCTGCTCGTAGCCGATGGATTCCTCAAAGTGGACGGGCTGCCCATCTATGAGATGCTCGACTTCGCGCTCCGTATGGTGCAAGATAGTCTGACATGACCATCCCCTTTACCAAAATGCACGGCCTTGGCAACGACTATGTTTTCGTCGATTGCTTCAACGTGAGCCTGGCCGGTCTGGATATTCCCTCCCTCGCCCGGAAGGTGAGCGATCGACATCGCGGCGTGGGCTCCGACGGCCTGATTCTGATATGCCCGCCCAATGAAGGGGTTGATGCGTCCGCCAGAATGGAGATGTATAACGCCGACGGCTCCCGGGGTGAAATGTGCGGCAACGGCATCCGTTGTGTTGCCAAATACGTCATCGAGAGCGGTATCGCCTCCGGCCAAGGCGGCGACCAACACCAAGCCGTTAATATCCAAACCGATCGCGGCCTTCTCACAATGGAGGCTTCCATCTCCGGCGGAT
This sequence comes from uncultured Planctomycetaceae bacterium, assembly GCA_964611695.1. Taxonomy (GTDB): domain Bacteria; phylum Planctomycetota; class Phycisphaerae; order UBA1845; family UTPLA1; genus CAZTAR01. The sequence continues at coordinate 12,353 of CAZTAR010000007.1, forward strand.
TGGTGGATCGCGTGCGCGTGGACATGGGGCAGCCGATCCTGGAGCCCGGCAAGATACCGGTCGATGTTCCCGGCGATCGCTGCGTCCGGGCTCCATTGGAAGTCGGAGGCATGCGCTATGTGATGACGTGCGTGTCGATGGGTAATCCACACGCTGTCGTGTTTGTTCCGGAGCCAGGGGCCATCGACATGGCCGAACTGGGCCGTCAGGTGGAATACCTGCCTATCTTTCCCAATCGCGTCAACCTTCACCTTGTCAGTGCGCAGTCGCGACAATCCGCCACGATGAGAACCTGGGAACGCGGCAGCGGCATTACCATGGCATGTGGAACCGGCGCCTGCGCGGTCCTCGTTGCCGGCGTCCTCGAAGAGAGGCTTGATCGTACTGCCACGATTCACCTGCCAGGCGGCGATCTTTCTATCGAGTGGCGCCATGAGCCCTCCGATGTCGGTACCGTCTTCATGACCGGTCCGGCCGTCGAAGCCTTCCGGGGCAAGTGGCCGACTTGAAAAAGGTTGTGCCGAGGGTAGTCTCGCGTTTTGGGGATTGGCTGAGAGCTTGGACACTAGTGCACTTGAAGTTTGAATTAGCATCTTCAGCGGGTGACGATCAGAGCCGCGCGCGTCAGCAAGCGGTCAGCTTTCGATTTGGTAGGAGATCGGGCCACCGGTGTTTCCCGTCGGCCACGGGGGACCGACGCTACAGGAAGCATGCAATTCCAACCCGCCAACGCTCTAGCTCAATGACGAGCAACACTGGCTTGAGGACACATCGTGGCGACGAGAGCGATTGATCGCGTTGGCATTGGAACGGATATTCACCGGCTCGAACCCGGGGGACAACTCCGCCTCTGTGGGATCGAAATCAAACACGACATGCACCTTCTCGGCCATAGCGATGGCGATGTCGCGTTGCATGCCGTGGCCGATGCCCTCCTTGGCGCCGCGGGTTTGCCGGATATCGGCGAGCAGTATCCTGACACGGATCCGCGGAATGCAGGAATGGACAGCCGCCACCTGCTGACAAGCGTCGTCGAAAAGATCAGTGCGGCCGGATTCGCCGTTGCGAGTCTTGATCTCGTGATTCACGCCGAACGCCCCAAGCTCTCCGGCCACAAAGAGTCGATGCGAGACTGCGTCGCGAAGCTGCTCGCAATTCCGCAATCGCACGTCGGCATCAAGGCGAAGACGAATGAGGGTTTGGACGCGGTCGGCAGAGGCGAAGCCATCGCCTGCACCTGTGTGGTCGGACTGGCCTTGCTCGTGGATAGTAACTAATATTGAAGCTCGCAGGATCGTCCGATGTTATAGATAGAGGGAAAAAGGTGCGTCATGACGCACCCGATCTCAAGGCTTGCCCATTTGATTTAAGCCGCAATAAGTGGCCTGGAACGGAAGCCGGCGCCACAGGCAAACAAAAATACCAGGGTCCGAATCCGGCCTAAGGAAGAAAGTAAACCATGACGCTAAGAGTCTACAACACCCTGTCAGGCGAAAAGGAGCTGTTCACGCCGGTTCAGCCCGGCAAGGTAGGGATCTACCTGTGCGGGCCGACCGTTTACAAGCCCGCGCACATTGGTCATGCCGTCGGTCCCGTGATTTTCGACGCGATCAAGCGCTACCTCACATTCAAGGGATTCAGCGTTTCATGGGTCGTCAATATCACGGATGTCGAAGACAAGCTGATCGCTGAAGCCAAGAACCGCGGCATGACCGTACTCGCATTGGCGCGTGATCTCGAACAGAAGTACATCGACGCCTTGGCCACGCTCGGCGTCAAGTCCATCGACCACCTTCCCCGCGCGAGCGAACACATTGCAGAAATTATCGCCATCATTCAGAAGCTGGCCGACAAAGACATCGCCTATGCCGTCGATGGCGATGTCTACTTCGACGTGAGCAAGGATGCGAACTATGGGGAACTCACGAACCGTAAACCCGACGAACAATTCGCAGGCACTCGAGACGGCCTCGACCATTCCGCCAAACGGAATCCCGGGGATTTCACCCTCTGGAAAGCGGCGAAGCCTGAGGAGCCGGACGACGTCAAGTTCGACTCGCCGTGGGGTCAAGGACGGCCCGGCTGGCATATCGAGTGCTCCGCGATGGCCATGAAGTATCTCGGCGAGACCTTCGATATTCACGGCGGCGGCATGGATCTCAAGTTCCCGCACCACGAGAATGAAATCGCCCAATCAGAATCCGCCACAGACAAGACCTTCGCCAAATATTGGTTGCACAACGGACTTACAAGATTCAACACGAAGAAAATCTCAAAGTCCGATCCCGAGTTTCAGGAAATCATGACGTCTTTGCAATTGTCCAACCTCCTGAAAAAACACCCTCCCGAGCTGATCCGGTTCCTGATTTTGCAATCACATTACCGATCACCGATCGACTTTTCCGATAAGTCCCTCAAATCCGCCAAGACCGGCCTGAACACTTTCTACCGACTCCTGGAGAGGCTCCAACGGGCCACCGGCGTGGACCCATACAACGTCAACTCCCAAGTCGAGCATATGCGGGAAGCCAAAGTTGACGAGCAAACCACGCAATTCATGGAAGACGTGATGAAGAGCCGGGTCCGCTTCCTCGAATCCATGGATGACGACTTCAACACTGCCGGGGCAATCAGTGTACTCTTCGACATGGCAAGTCTCTTCAACCGATTCATGGATGCGACGCGCATAGAAAGCCGGCATGAAGAACAGCTCCGGCTTGTCGTGCAGGCCGCCACCGGCACATTCATGACGCTCTCCCGACTACTCGGGCTTCTAGAGGAACGCCCAATCGCTTCCGGCTATGCAAACGATGATAAGACTCCGGAGATTCTCGACCTGCTCGTCGAAGTCAGAACAATGGCTCGACAAGTCAAGCAGTTCGAGATTGGCGACCACATTCGTGACAGACTCGCGGCACTCAGCATTATCTTGGAAGACCGCCCGGACGGCACACAATGGCGCATCGAGTGACACGAAGCACCAGAACATGCTCCGGAGCACAGGCCGAGGGCCGCAAGCGAGATCGCGGCGAACCAACACCTTCAAAGATCGTCCGCGTGGCCGGTATCGATCCAGGCCTCGAACGAACGGGCTATGCCGTCATCGAAACACCGCAACACCGAATTGCCGACGCCGGTATCGTGACATCGACAACCACAAAACCGTTGTCCGATCGACTCTTTGAAATCGCCGAGGGAATTGCAGAGGTCTTCGTGGGGCACGAAATCCATCTACTTGTTGTGGAGGATCTCTTCGCACATTACAAACACCCCCGTACCGCGATTTTGATGGGCCACGCCCGGGGCGTCCTACTCCTCGCCGCCGCGCGACACAATGTTGAGGTCGTCAGCGTCGCGGCAACGAAAATTAAAAAGGCCCTCACAGGCAACGGCCACGCCACCAAATTGCAGATGCAGCGTGCGATTATGGCAACGTTGGGCCTCGACAGAATTCCCGAACCCGCCGACGTCGCTGACGCCCTGGCAATCGCCACCTACGGGGTCGGGCTGTGCGATCGAGAGCGAAATCAAAGGAACTCTAAGGGACCAAGGGACCAAGGGACCGAGGGATTGAGGGATTGAGGGTCATGACTTGGGCCGCAACCGAACTGTGGCACAGGCGTCTCGCCTGTGAGAGGCAATGGCGGTGACTTCTTACCCCACCGGCGGGCCGCCGGTGCCACCCATATGCCGGGAATGGCCGCGCGGACTGAAGTCCCCGTCGCCCCGACAGCACGAGAGGTTTTGATGATCGTTCGAATCAGTGGATTGCTCAGCGAGATAGACGAAGAATCCGCGATCATCGATCGTGACGGCATTGCATACCAAGTGCTCGTCCCCAGTTATGCCATTCACGAACTCGCGGCTAATCGCGGCAGGCAGATTACACTCCACACTTTCGAATACTTTGAAGGCAACGCTGCCGGTGGCAACCTCACCCCGAGGCTCATCGGCTTCCTTCATCCAGAGGACCGTGCCTTCTTCCAAAAATTCATTACCGTCAAAGGTGTCGGCATTCGCAAAGGCCTGCGAGCCCTTGCGGAACCCGTCGCGCGAATCGCCGCGAGCATCGAGTCTGGTGATCTCACCGCCCTGAAACGATTGCCAGGCATCGGCAAGCGGATGACCGAGCAAATCGTCGCCGAACTCCGCGGCAAGGTCACCGCCTATGCATACGCCGCGGAGGACATCCCCGAAGCCGCCAAACACGAATTGAGCGACAGCCAGCGCGATGCGATCGAAATCCTGGTGGCCTGGGGAGATTCAAGGCCGGATGCCGAACGCTGGATCGCCCGGGTGGCTCAATTGCACGATGATATAGATTCGCCCGAGGCGTGGGTCCGGGCCGCCTATCGCATCAAGAGCGGCACAGAGGCATAGAAGCAATGGTAAGACAACGCGTCATCGATGGAGAACCCGGCGGCGAACGGGAAGAACAGTCGAACTGGGCCCTCCGCCCACAGAGACTCGACGAATGCATCGGCCAGCAAAACGTCATCGAGCAACTCCGCATCGCACTCGACGCAGCCAAGAAACGGGGCGAGCCGATGGAACACGTTTTGTTGGACGGCCCTCCCGGCCTTGGCAAAACCACGCTCGCTCACGTGATCGCCGAAGAGATGGGTGTGGCTGATCGCATCCGTATCACCAGCGGCCCCGCCATTGTCAAGCAGGCCGACCTCATGAGCATGCTGACAAACCTCGAAACAGGCGCCATCCTCTTCATCGACGAGGTACACCGCCTCAACAAGGTCGTCGAGGAATTCCTCTATCCCGCGATGGAAGACTTTCGTGTGGACTACACCATCGAGGGCGGACTCGGCGGACGGACCGTCAACTTTCGGCTGAATCGCTTCACACTCATTGGCGCAACGACGCGTGCAGGTATGCTCACCGCTGCGCTGCGCGATCGGTTCGGCCTCCGTTATCACCTCGAGTTCTACGACGCCAACGCGCTGTTCGAGATCGTCCGCCGCTCCGCGCACATGTTGGAAATCAAGGCGAACGACGAAGCCCTGCGGACGGTCGCCGAACGATCGCGCGGGACGCCCCGCGTGGCCAACCGTCTTCTCAGACGCGTGCGAGACTATGCCCAGGTCCGGGCTGATGGGACGCTCAACGCCGAAGTTGTCGAGAAAGCCTTATCGATTGAAGAGATTGACAAGGTCGGGCTCGACCGGTTGGACCGCGTGTTCTTGGCCGCGCTCATAGAAACCTACAATGGCGGGCCCGCCGGCATCGAGGCGCTGGCCGCCACGATGGGCCAGTCGCGCGACACGCTCGAAGACATGGTGGAGCCCTTCCTATTGCAACGTGGCTTTGTCACACGCACTCGGCAAGGACGGTGCGCAACGCGCCTAGCCTATGAACATCTCGGCATCGAGGCGCCATCCGAAGAACACCTCCCACAACCGGAAGACGAAGCGCCAGGCCTCTTCGACGTCTGAACCGACACCCGATCAACTTATCAGGAGGCGGACCTGCGACGCGAGTAGCAGCCATTGTTCAGGTGGAATGATGCTTTCCCATTCGTAGGGTTCGGCAGATTCGACGAGCTTGTCGCATAAGCGAAGCGATCCGCCTGCCGCCGCGGGGTGCGAAGCGCACAGTCTTTCACATCGCGCGTCGGACCAGCCCGAAGGCATCTCATCATCGAGCTGTTTGACAAGCGCGACAAGATCGGCCGCCTCGTAACCGGCCTTGACGAGAACCTCGCATCCTCGAAGGTCGGCGGCTATTTCCCGCTCTAACGCCTCGGCCTTATTGCGGCAGCGAGGCTTGAGGCTGTCCTTAGCCTCGATGTGTGCCATCTCGTGAGCCAGAACAGCTGCCAGGGTTTGGTCATCCTCGATGCGATCGTAGAGCCCCCGCGTGATGTAGATAAGACCCCCTGGAAGAGAAAACGCGTTGGGCGAGCGCGACGCCAAAACGGCGAATTTGAATTCACCCAACGACTCGCCACCGGCGCAGGCAAGTTGGTCGCCGACACGATTCATCCGAAGCACGGCGCCTGGCATCGCAACGATCCCGCCGTGGCGGAGCTCCAATCCAGGCGCGGCCCTGGCGCCGGCCAGTGCCTCGGCCTCACTCACAAGTGCCGTACTCAATTCGGTCCGGCCGCCGTCGCCAGCGTGGCAGCCGGTGGCCAGGAGAATAACCACTCCAATCGCCATGCCCCGCATGGTCTTGCCCCCCAAAGGCGATGATCTGCTTGAAAGGTCGAATATAACTACTGGCGTGTCAAACGGTTACCGGGCATTGACGGGATTGTGCGAACGATTCCCGGACGCAGGCGGGGCAAATTCGAGCTTCACCCGCCATTAGAGCAGATTTTCTTTTTGGGGAGCGGCCGACGCCCCTGTCGGCCGTGGCAAATCGGTGGAAATCGACGTCCGACACGGGGGGCGGACGCTACACGATTGCTTAATAAAACGCGTACTAAGTTAATGCGCTATCGCGTAGGGAGCATTGCAGGCCGATTTGATAGCGTCCGAGTTGAAGGCTGAATGCTTGCAACCAGTGTCTATCAATCTCGACTCCGTGCCAGGGAATCGAAATGCACCTACACTACGAACCAAAGGAGACAGACCACGCGATCGCATTAACTTTGTGCGTCCGGTATAAGTCGCTCAATTGCTTTAGTCTGTTGGAGGTCCTGTTTTTCCACGGGCTGATAGGCTTCTACGAGTTGAATCGGCGAACTTGTTGCTCGGTAACGAGCATGCTGACCTTGACGTCGTGCTCTCTGGCGGGAATCGACTCCACGACTTGCACTTCGAGGGAAAGGCCGCACGCCTTGCCGGTGAATTTCTCCCTGGCCAAGAAGCGATCGTACAGCCCGCGACCGCGACCGAGCCGGTTTCCGAACGGATCGAACGCCAATCCCGGCACGATCACGAGATCGATGAGTTCGACCGGGATTGGCATACCGCGAACGGGTTCCCGGAAACCTAGTTGGTTGCGACCGAGGTCTTCGTCAAGGTTGTTGATCTCCATCGGGATCATCTGACGACTTTCCCAACTGACTTGTGGCGCCAGGATTCGCTTTCGGTCCTTCCAGGCCTGCAACACGATCGGCGTGGTGTCCGCTTCACGGCCGTGAGACAGGAAGATCATCATGATTTCGGCTTGCTGGTATTCGGGTTGCTTAAAGAGGATTTCGGCGGCGGACCGAGATTGCTGCTGAAGTGTTTCGGGCGGAATCTCCGCCAGGATGGAGCGCAATCTGGTACGAAGTTCCTTTTTCACCGAACCCTCGATTGACGATGATTGTAGATTATAGACTTCGTCTCCGGCTTTCAATAGCATCGTTTATGGAAATGCCGAATGGATTTGAATGGAATCGCTGTGGAGCAGACCTGGTAGTGACGTGTCCTGGTCATGCCCCCGCGTGGGTGCTTTGTGCTTGGACCAGTTTCCAGGCAAAGGTTCTGTCGGCCAGAACAATGACCCTTCAATCGAGTCCGGGCGCTGCAGTCGATCGAAGGCCATTCAGTCGAGCAAGGGCCTCGAAGGGTGGATAGCACGCTGGATATGAAGGTTATCTTGGCAGTGGCAGCGGTTGCCGTTGCGGCGCTCATCAGTGCCGTTGTGACTGGGGCGGTTCGCCGCCTGGCGCTGGCAAGGGCGTTTGTCGACCAGCCTGGGGGACATAAAGGTCATGCCGCGCCGGTGGCGTTGGGCGGTGGGATTGCCGTTGTTCTTGCGATCATCCTACCCATTGCCGCAGGCGCCATTGCCGCCTGGGTTTTCGCGTCGGATTGCCCGGGATGGTTCCCATCCAAGCTCTCGCCCCATTTGGACGGGATCGTTTCCAAGCTGCCGGTCGCCCTCGGAATCATCGCCGCCGCGACGGCCATGTGCGGGTTGGGGCTCATCGACGACAGGCGACCCCTTGGCCCCGCGGTCAAACTGGTCGGACAGTTCGTCATCGCCGGCTTCCTGGTTACGGTGCTGGACTTGCGGGTGCTGGCGCATCTCCCTTGGCCTGTCTCCGGCACGCTCTCAATCCTGTGGATTCTCATCCTGACCAATTCGCTGAACTTCCTCGACAACATGGACGGGCTCGCCACCGGCGTGGCCATCATTGCCGCCGCCATTTTTGGAATCGCCGCGATGCACGCGGGCCAGCTTTTTGTCCCGGTGTGTTGCTGGCTTCTCGTTGGCGCGTTGGCGGGTTTCTTGCCGTACAACTTCCATCCGGCATCGGTCTTCCTCGGTGACGCCGGAAGCCTTGTCATCGGTATGCTGCTCGGGGTCTTCACCATTCTGACGACCTTCGCCGATCCGGCACAGGGGCAACAGCCTATCGGTCTGATTGCCCCCCTCGTGGTCATGGCGGTGCCGCTTTACGATACGCTTAGCGTTGTCCTGATTCGATGGCGATCCGGCGATCCGATTTGGACCGGCGACCGACGGCACTTTTCGCATCGGTTGGTTCGTCGAGGGATGGGTGCTCGTACCGCCGTGCTTGTGGTTTGGCTCGCGACGCTTGTGACTGCGCTGCCGGCTTTGCTGCTGCCCAAGGCAGACTGGACCCTCGCCGGCGGCATTATGGCGCAGACACTTCTGGTGGTGCTGCTTGTCGCACTTCTCGAAAGCTCGGGAACCCCTGAATGACTCGACGTCGCCATAAAGCCGCTAGAAACGCGCAAGATGCTTCGGCTCGCGAAATCCCCGAACCACTGCTCGAACGCGTTATTCTGCTTGTGCTTCTCTCGCTGATTCCCCTTCGGGCGATCGTCGGCGAAACGCACACGTTCGAATTGCTCCGGTGGTTGCGAAACATCGACGCGCCACCCTCTCCCTCTCCCGCGACGACCCTGGGGATCAGCGGGTTGATCCTGGGTTTGGCGGTGGTTCTCTTTTTTGCGCGGTGGCTTCGCCGGAATATCCATTATCGCAGAACAGGCGCCGAACTGGGCCTGGGCCTCCTCCTGATCGCAGCCGTTGTCTCGACCTGCAATGCGGGCCAGAAGCACCTCGCCCTGGTTGGCGTGTCGAGCTTCCTCGGCTTGCTGCTTTACATGATGCTGCTGCGGCAACTTCTGACACGCCCCTGGCATGTGCGGCTGGCCATCACCGTCGTCCTCGCGACCGGCACAGTGGTCGTAGCCAAATGTGCATACCAATTCTTCTGGGAAATCCCCGACACGATCGCGTACTACGAAACGCATCAGGCTGAACTGACTTCCGACAGCGGCGACGCCGCTGGGGAGCAAGACTTCGACAATGCCGGGTTCCGTTATGACTACGAACAGCGTTTGCACGGCAGATCCCTGAGTGGCTACTTCCATCATCCCAACGTGCTCGCCGGAAATCTCATCCTTGTGGTCATGACGGCTCTGGCTGTTGCGGCGGGACGGTTTCGGCGCAGACCGGGTTGGACACTCTGCGCGCCGCTGTTACTCGCCGGCTTTGCATTTGTCGCGTTGGTTCTTGCGCAGAGCAAAGGGGGCGTCGCGGCATGTTGTATTGCCTTGGGGCTGTGGGCGATCGGCCGATGGATCGCCGGTCGCGATCCGCAGGCATTCATCCGAAAGCGGCTCGTCGTGCTGCTGTGGCTGACAGCCCTTGTCGGGGCCGGCACTGTCGCGGCGGTTCTGCATCGTAGCCCCGACGTGCTCGGGCGATCCATGCTGTTTCGTTCGATGTACTGGCAGGGTGCAGGCGCGATGCTTGCCGGCGAGGGGCCTTGGGGCGTCGGCGCGAATAACTTCGGCCGGCTCTTCACGCGGTACAAGACCGTTCAGTGCCCCGAAGAGATCGACGACCCGCACAGTTTCATTGTCAAAGCCGCGACGGAATGGGGCGTTGTCGGGCTCGCCGGCGTGTTGCTGTTATTGTTGGGATACTCTGTCCGCCTGTCTCGAACGCCTGTGATTTCGAAGCCGCGCGACGGCCCGTCCGGTTCAATCATTCTTTGGACGGGTGGAATCGGTGTCGTTGTGTTCGGTGGGTGGTTGTGTTTACTGAATGGCGCGAATCCCGCGTACCTTGTCTGGACGATCCTCATAGCGATCTTCCCCTGGGTCATCGGCTTTATCTCGCTCTCATACGAAGATCGCCGAACGACAGCGTTCGCGAACGATGCCCCGGGGCCGATGCTCGCCTGTCTTTGCGCGGGCATGATCGGGTTTCTCCTGCACGCTGGGATTGACCTGACGCTGTTTCATCCCGGCGCTGGTACGACGTTCTTCGCGCTGATGGCAATCACGCTGGCAATCCGTTCGCACAACCGCACAGGCGAAACACAACTTGTTGCAGTTTCTGGTGAAGCTGCGATGGGAGGAGCAGGGGATTCAATGTTAGCTGGCGGAACCACCGGCGGGACGCCGGCGCCACAGCGGTGCCCAGGCGTTTTGGCGGGATGTATTCTCGGCGCAGTCGTGTTTGTGTTGTTTTTCGCGTTTGTGGTCGCGCCTGCGGTTGGTTTGGGCGGGGAATTGCGTGTCGCGCGGTTGAACTCGCAAGCTCAGACATGGAACACGTATGTGAAATCACCTGGGTATCGAGCCTACAGAGAAGCGACCGAGTGGAGTTGTCTTGACGGCACGGCCGCTGCGGAATTGGTAGAGGAACTGACGCAGCGTGTGACAACCGTGGAGCAGGTTGATTTCGTCCTTGCTGAGTATGTCGCGGCGCTGCGAAAGTCCGATCCGCTCAACGAGAAAGTCGATTACTTCTCAGCGGCGTTATACTCGCACCGGTACCGTCTTGGCGGTGATCCGACCGATCTCGAACGTTCGGCCGCCGCGATGCGCGCGTCGGTTGCGGCTTATCCGACATCGCCGAAGAAACGCATCATCTTAGCGGACATCTATGAGGCATTGGCACAGGCTTCGAACTCCGTCGAAGCGCGCCACAACGCCGCGACGGAACTTCAGGCCGCACTCGACCTTGACGCCCAGCGTGAGTACGTTTCCAAATTGCACCGGCTTTCGGAAGAACAACGCGGCAGGATGAGTGCCAAGATTGTGACACTGAGCCAGGATCGTTAGAACAGCTTGCGCATTCGCGTAGCGTCGGCCCCCCGTAGCCGACGGGAATCACTGGTTTGTTCGCCTTTGCCAAGATCGCACGCTGACCGCCCTCTTACGGTTTCGGCTCTGATCTTCACTGACTCGGCTTTCATCTTTTCATGACAGCATTTGCACTGTAAGAAGACCTGCCTCGCGTTGCGGAATCCTCTCTGTGCGAATTAGTTCGTGGCTGCTTTGTTTGCTCCGGCGACTGATTAGGCTGATCCACCATGCCGGTGCCGTACCTGGCGAGCGGCAAGAGCTTGGGAATGAAGTAGCTTTTTGGGTTCAGCCTCGCCGCGCGTTGCAGATAAGGATAGGCCGCGCCGGGGCCTTCGCTGTAGAAGGTCACATAGCCGAGGAGTGTGACCGCGGAGGCTTCGTTACGATGTTCGGCGACGTAGTCTTGCAGCGATTCAAGATGCGCATCGAAGTCGGCCTTTTCTCCGTATTCGTCGCGGATGTCGTAACTCTTGTACGCCAGACTCGGCGACAACTCGAATGCTCGCTCCAGGAGATCGACCGATTCTGTGTACCTTCGCAGCGCGAACAGCGAGTGCCCGGCGTGCAATCGGGAGGCCGCATCGGCGTGGTTCTTGTCGGCAGCGCCGAGCATGTTGATCGCCGCACGGTCGTATTGGCCGTCACGGAACATGATGATCGCCTCGTCGAACTTCCACCGCCATTGATTGAGCAGCTGGCCCGCGCGCTCCAGTGCGATTTGGCGAACGTAATATCGGTTCGCGTCGTTCCGTCCCCAGATGTACGCTCGCTCCAATTCGCACGGGTTTGGAACGTAGCCGCCGCCATGGCCGTAGTACGGTCGATTCCAATCGTGCCGGTCGGATTGACGATATGAATGGTCTCGACGATGGCGACATCCCCAGTGATATCCCCGGTCATACCCGTCACGACTTCGGGGGATATCGTAGTATCGTGGTCGGTGATAGCCCTCCGTGTAGCCGTATCCCTGGGGGTATCGTCTGATCTCGAACTCGTATGGCCGGACCCGCTGCTGCGAGTTTTGCGGGTCATAGGGCGAAGGGACGACGTACACATTGGAGTCCGGCTGGTAAGGTACCAATTGCTGCTGGGTCGCCGGGCGCATCTTTCCGGCCTCTTGTCGCTGAACCCGGGACCGATTCGCAGGCCACGACCGATCAACCGGCGTCGCCTGCTGCGCCGAGGCTGAAGAAGCTGAAACGAGACTCACGCAAGCGGCAAGTGCCGCGAGAATGCGTTGATTCATGGCCCGTACTCCTGATTAACCCGGATTCGCAATACTTGCCCAAAAGCGTATATTAGCAGACAAGAAGCCAGTTCCACACCGTGTGCCTTGTTGATGCTAATACGATACCGCGATCATTTCTTCGGGACCTGGGTGATACAAAGTTCCACTTTGCCGTCGCGAGCGAAGAGGGCCTTTCTCTAACCCAAAAACCGACGTTGGCAGAACACTAGACACCCCCCATTCCCATCGGATAGTTGGAAATCTCCTAGAATTTTCGCACCCTGCACATACGCTGGCCATGATTAGGCCAGGACATAAATAGAGATATGGCTTATCGCGTCCAGAGAGTGACGCAGCCCAAGGTAGAAGGCGAGCAAACCGGTGATCCCGGCTGGCCACGGAGGACAACGCCACCACGGTAGCCCAGCGAGCCAAGGTTCACGCCCATTCTTGAGGGGTCGCGAATCGGCACTTTCTCGCCGGCCACTTGATTGCCAGGCCGTCTCCCTCTAGAACTATGCGGCGACTCTGAAGATCGGAACGCTTTTATGCAACTCATCGTGTTTGAAGATGCCGGCTACGGGAATCTCCTTCCACTCGCATGCGCGCGCGCGGTCTTCGACCTGCGCTGTGGATACGGCAGCCTCATCGAAACAATCGAGACAGCCTCGGGATGCACCGCCGCTTGCGTGTTCGTGCGACCGGCACTGGCCGAAGTCATGGCGGAGCGCCAACCCAGACGAGTCAACCAGCCGGCCGTTGCCGACGATCAGCTCTGGATCAACGGCCGGTTCTTGTTGCGAAGCAAGATGGAGTTGCCGGAAAACTCCGCAGCCTGGTCGGGCGAGAGCCTCGTCGCCGCACGGTTGCCCCGTGCCGTCGCGTGTCGGCTGGATACCGAAGTGCTGCTCGAATCCGCAAGGCTCAAGTCGGCGTTGTCGGGCTGTACCGAGGTGGATATCTCCAGTAATTCCGGCACCCTCATTGAATACCCCTGGAATCTCGTGCATGAAAACGAGGAGGAACTCCGTAGGCAGGCCGACCGCTGGAGCTTCTGTATCGAAGGCGAAGTGTGTGATGGCGCCTACCTGCTGAACGAATCCGCGATCCATATCGGTGTTGGGACACGCATCAAACCTGCATCCGTGCTCGACGCCGAAGATGGGCCGATTCACATCGGCGACAACGTTCTCGTCAGCCCAAATGTAACCATCACCGGGCCATGTTACATCGGCGACGATTGTGTCATCCAACCCGGTGCGTCGATCCGAGGAGGAACCAGCATCGGGCCCGTGTGCAAGGTCGGTGGAGAAATCGAAGGGACCCTTTTTCAGGGCTACGCCAACAAGCAGCATGACGGCTTCCTCGGGCACAGCTATGTCGGCGAGTGGGTCAACCTGGGCGCCGATACGGTCAACAGCGACCTGAAGAACACGTACGGTCCCGTCAGGGTGGAACTTCCGGGCGGGCTGGTCGATTCGGGCGAAACCTTTGTCGGTGCGTTCCTCGGCGATCATACGAAAACGGGGATCAACGTCGCGCTGCCGACAGGCTGCGTGATCGGTTTCGCATGCAACGTCTTCGTAAGCGGCCATGCACCGAAGTTCGTGTCGGATTTCAGTTGGCTGACCAATGAGGGGATGGAAATCAACGATCCTGCTCGGGCGCTTGTGGTCGCTCACAAGGTCGTCGCCCGGCGCAACCGATCGTTGTCATCCGCGGAAGAGAAGCTGTTTCACCTCATTCATGATGCGAGCCAACGGAAGTGATTCCCCCGCCTTGGCAGCGACGAAACCGTAAATGGGATGCACCCGCCCAACAACACACCGCGAGTACCGTAACCCCTTGTCTGTTGCGAGAGATAGCGAAGACGTGCAACGTGGTGCGGCTGGATGCCGCACTGCCCGACCAGGGAATCGAACCCCGAACCCGCTGGTTAAGAGCCAGCTGCTCTGCCAATTGAGCTAGTCGGGCCGCGGTCCTTATAGAACCGGCGAATACTGCCTTATACTTGCCAGGAGGGCGATCGTCAAGTGTGGCCGAAAGCCGGGTAGTGGTATCGTTTGAAATAATCCCGCCAGCTAGACTTGTGGTATAATTCAGGCATGGCAAAGAAGAAAAAAAAGACCCGTCGTGACGTGGCCGAGATCGCTCGCGAAAACCTGGAACAGATCATCGGCGAAAAACTAACTGGCGAGCCCCTAGACGAGCCGGAGCCCGATACTCGTGACCCGGCGGCGGTCGAACTCGGCAGGCGCGGTGGTCTCAAGGGCGGGAAGGCTAGAGCCGAGAAATTAACGGCCGAGCAGCGGTCTGAGATCGCGAAGAAGGCGGCGAAGGCTCGCTGGGCGGCAAGTACAGATACGGCAACCTAGCGCCGTGACACATCGTTTCTGACGATCGCGTTCCCAAGATGGTTTTCGATCGCCTTGTATGCGGGACCATTCATAAATACGTGCATATAGCAGTGATGGATGGTGAGCACTAAGTCTTGGAGTTTTGAATCATCTTCAAGTCTTTTTATTTTTAGTCCGAGGTCATCGCATTCGTCTACGTGAATTGGTCGATCATGGCCTTTGTTCCCGGAGTAGTCGGTCAAAACCTTCACAACGGATTCCGCCTTTGCTCTGGCGTCATCTGAGCCGGCGAACATAACCTCTTCTAACTGTTCTGTTACAAAACTCTTTGCCAATTCAACGGCGTTTTCGCACTGGCTGAGAAACGTCGGCGGATATTGTCCTATGATCTTCTGCCATATTGGAATGCGCTCGGGGCGTTCTATGCATTCCCGGCAAGCGCGGTCGAACTCCTCGCGGACTCCAGCCGCTGCGATTCCGCGCATTTGCGGGTCTATTGGCCCAAGCTGAGAATGTTTTGCCAAGACAATGGACTTACAGGAGCACGCAATCATGGTTCCAGCGGACATCGCGAACTGAGGAACGATTGCGCGGATGTTTGAACCGAACATCTTCCGCAAGTAGTGGACGATTGAAAGTGCGGCGGATACTTGACCACCTTCTGTATGGAGAATCAGGTCTAGCCCATCATCCCGATTGAGACCATGAACGGACTGCATGAACCCGTTCAGGTCTTCATGGTTTACCTCGGAAGGCAGATTGGGCTTAGACAGGGAGCCGGAGTAATAGGCGATTACGTTCCGTTTTGTGTGTTTCTGGAGTTGCTTGAGATAGTTTCTGCGTATTGAATCAGCTGCTCTTGCACCAGCTGCCGTTTGGGCCTCTATCTTCTTGAGAATCTGATTCCAATCTGGCATGGCCAGATTGTAGCATAGCCACGTTTACGATAAAACCACCCGTAGCGTTGTTCGGAACAAATCTTATTGCAGATGGCTGCTTATAGGTGTTGGGCTCTATCATCGGCCCTTCATACGTGAAGAAGATAGCATACTTGTCTTCAAGCGCAGAGGATGGTTTGTCTTTTTCTGCAATCATTCCGCTGTCCCCGAGAGTTCCACTTTGGTTAGTAATATACAACCAAATATCGCCCAAGTCAAGTCCATAACTTATTTATTTCCAACGCTTTGCGCTAAGTCATTTGGCTGCAAGCACTT
>CAZTAR010000008.1:0-28162 GCA_964611695.1 uncultured Planctomycetaceae bacterium
TGTGTGGACGCTTGAGGAGCTAATCGGGCTCATAAATTGAAACGATACCACTACCGAAAGCCGGGTCGTGGTCCACTTTGAATACAGGCACAGCTGGAAAGCCTGCTGACATGGCGATACGGGCAGTTCAGTTACCTGCGGAAGTGTTGCCAAGCCCCCTTGACACACCAGCCGCGACAACCGAGGATACAACCTCGTCGTGAAACCCAAAGCCATCTTCCCGACGCGGTATGGGGCGTTTAGCTCAGTTGGCTAGAGCGCCTGCTCGACATGCAGGAGGTCACAGGTTCAAGTCCTGTAACGCCCAGTGAAACAAGTCACGCCGTGAGCATCACTTTCGCTTACCTACCTGCGTTAGGACGTGCGGCATCCACCGGTTTTAGCGCGGAGCGAGTTCCCCGCAACGCCCCGGCACCCGCACGATGCCACGCTGGTGCGCGCCAGCTGAAAACTGGACGGCGCGCAGGCTATTCTGGGAAGATGGCTTCAAGGCTTCTCCACCTTGATTCAGCTGTGTACGCTCATAGAATATGATAATCGCACGACCGCGCTGCGTTCACCCATGTTGAGCAGGGGGTGGTTCACAAGTCCTTGTCTTTGAAGCGATTAGGTGAATGGACGGGCTAATTCTTGGATTTGGGTCTCGCTTTTTTCTTGAATGTGCCCAACTACGTGCGAGCTTGCGCGATGAAGGAGGAATCTCAGGAGTGAATCCATGTTGTTAGTGCCAGAGCCCGGATCCACGATCAGTGAGGCTCAACTTCACGGCCTTCTCGAACAGCGAGCTTCAGAGCTATGCTCCTATATCTCATCGAAAATTCCCAGGAGCATGCGGGGCGTGGTGGCTCCTGAGGACATCTTTCAGGAAGTCTGCATCAGTGCATTTCGAAAAATTGCCGCCTTCCGAAACGAGCGGGAAGAGTCGTTTAACACCTGGATATGGAGAATCGCTGATCGACGTGTCGTGGATTCGATCAGGGTTTACGCAAGTCGCAAACGCGGTGGGTTGGGTGCGCGCGGGAGACAACCGTCGGATTTGACATCCTCGCTCGTTAACCTCTTCTCTCGGGTCGTAGCCCCTGGCCGCACGCCCAGTAGCCAAGCCGCTGCACGTGAAGTCGCTCACGAGGTTCAAGTGGCGATCGCCCGCCTTCCGGATTTGAAACGGCAAGCAATCTGGATGAGGCATATCGAGGGGCAAAGCCAAGAAGAGATTGCGATGGCTCTGCACAAGAGTAAACAAGCGGTTAACAGCCTTTTATATAGCGGAAAGAAACAGCTGGCGGATCTACTTCACGAGTACGCGGAAAAACAATGAGCAAGATCCCTGATCACGGCAAAGCCGATTTCGAGGCTGGCCTTGAGGAGACGACAACAGCCTCCCGCCAGAAGATGGACGTCAGCACAATTATCCGAATCGCGGCAAAGCAAGCACACAGCCATCCTTCCTCCAGTGATCAAAGCGATCTTCCTCATAGAATTAACTGGGAAGTGAAGGAATTCCTCGACACCGAACTTGATGGTTACGAAATTCTTGAGCAGGTTGGCCATGGCGGCCAGGCAATCGTGTTCAAGGCCATTCAGCAATCCACAAATCGCACCGTAGCTCTCAAAGTACTGTTTGAAGGTCCGTTTGCATCAACTCGTCAGCAGATGCGCTTTCTTCGGGAAAT
Source organism: uncultured Planctomycetaceae bacterium (assembly GCA_964611695.1). Taxonomy (GTDB): domain Bacteria; phylum Planctomycetota; class Phycisphaerae; order UBA1845; family UTPLA1; genus CAZTAR01. The sequence goes on from CAZTAR010000008.1 coordinate 1,674, forward strand.
TGCCCTTGTCTCCAGGCTATCTCATCCGAACATTGTTCCTATATATGACAGCGGTGTCGTCGCCGGGCATCACTGGTTTTCAATGGAGTATGTTTCCAGAAGTTTACCTCTTGATGACTATGTTTTACTTCACCGTCCTTCGATTCCGGAAGTCCTGGGGATGTTTGAGCAGGCAGTCCGCGCAATCGGAGTGGCTCACCAGCAGGGGATCATTCACAGAGACGTGAAACCCAGCAACATACTTGTCGATGCGCATGGCGTGCCACATGTTGCGGATTTTGGTCTGGCAAAAGACTTGCTCGACCGCTCCGATTCAGAAGAACTTTCAATTGCCGGACAGGTTCTCGGGACGTTGCCATATCTCAGTCCGGAGCAAGCCGCTGAAAGTCAAACCCAAGGTGTCAGTGTGTTGACTGACATATACTCCCTGGGGGTAGTGCTCTACAAGCTCATCACGGGACAATTTCCTTATCCTGTGGATGGCGGCCCGGCAGATGTGCGGCACAGCATCCTGCAATGCGAGCCCCTGAGCCTACTCGCAGCTCGCAACACCTTTGTTGACGACGCTCTTCTGCCTTCAGGGACAATTCAGGATGACCTGGAGCAGGTGGTATTTAAGGCCCTTCGGAAGGACCAGGAAAGGCGTTATCAATCAGCTTCCGCGTTCGCAGATGACATCGTACGGCTCCTCAACAGAGAAGCCGTGGAGGCCAAGGCCGACAACAAGATGTACATTATGCGCCGGTTTCTGTGGAAACACCGAACGAAAGTATTCCTTGTTAGCGCGTTCCTGCTTTTGCTGTTAGTCTCGCTACTCGCAACAACCGTCCTATGGCGAAGGGCTGAAAAAGTCTCCTTCATGTCGCAACTCGTTTGGGACACAAGCGCCCTAAATAAATTAGGGAGCGTTGCGCGGGACGAAAGCCGTTACGACGATGCGATCGAGATGTTCGAAAAGTCCATCGAGATCAGTCATCTGACCAGAATTCCAAACCCAACTCTGCTCAGGAACCGGTTCGACGCTTGCCAACGCTGGGCCTGGCTTTGTTATGAAAGGGGGGCGTTGGAGCGAGGAGATCGCCTCTGTACTGCTGGCGTCAAGATTGCGGAAGACATGCACAACTCCCATCCTGGAGATCTTCTGTGGCAACGCTACCTTGGGGCTGCTCATGAGCTGCAGGGTCGAGGCCGCTATGCCCACTCCGAGTGGACTGGCGCCCGCAAGCACTTCGAGCAAGCGGCAGTGCAATACAAGGCTGTTCTCAATCAAGAGCCCGCCGAGCTATCCGTCATGGAAGGCCTGGCCCATGCCTGCCGATGGCAAGGGCGTAGCTGCCTGAAACTAGGGCGGTTTGATGAGGCATACGGGTGCTTCGTTGATGCCAAAAAACTGTGCCTAGTTCTCTTGGAGAATAGCAGCGAATCCGCGATTCCAGTGCTTAACCTAATCCGGTGTGACATGATGCTCGCCCGCTGCCTTCTGAACTACCAAACATCAGAAGACAACACCAAGGCTGAAGTGTTGCTACAGGATGCTCAAAGAAGACTCGACGCACTCAATGAGTCTGGGCGACATGACGGCTTGCACAAACCAGTCGAGCGATTGGGCAATGACATCCGCGCCTATCTTAATGTCATTCAGAAGAGGGCGGTTAAGAGCAGTGACTCCGGCAAAGGAAGTAAATGATTATCAAGAATCGAATGTATCTTCATCTGTATCGACCGGAACATCGTCAGCTTCTGCATCAGGCTCCTGTTCCTGAGCTTTTTTGAATGTGTAGCTTAGCGCCGTTGTCACATCGAAGGGAGGCTGGTCCGGTATGGACGGAGGTGTGTACACACTTCCCTCAAGCATGTATTCTAAATCCTCGTTGGCCGGAATTTCTGGTGTTGCGACACCCTCGATCAATGGCGGAATCACAAACTCCGATAGATCAGGAGCATTCCCATCGACGTGATCTATCCACCAAAGCCCGTCAAGAGAATCAACGTTCGGATATGACTCCACCCATTCTTCATCTGGGGTGCTACCAGTGTTCCTTTTGGTAATTCGTGTTTCAAGAACTTCCCATCCGATGCTGTCCCCATCTGAATCAGAAGCTTCAATATCCAACTCGACCGTATATATAATATCACTCTCGTTGTCATTTGGGTCTTCATAAATTGTGTAGGTGATTGTTCGGCTCTTTGGGAGTGCCTGAGTCTCCGCCGCGGGCACAATAACAAAGCCAAGCACGCACAGTATTCCTTTTGTGATGTTGCCTCGCATTTTCTGTCCTTCTGCTGAAGTAAAGCACAGGCTATTAACTTGTCGCGCGCAGAAAAGTCGCCTCGCCATATGGGCGGTTTTCAACAAGTGCGCTTTTGAAACTGGAACAACCCAGCGTCTGAGAATGAAGAAATTAGCGGCTGATGCGACCGCCACATTCACCTTTGAGTCAGTCGCAAAGTCTGAGCGCGGCGCTCTTGTCTATTTGCATAGAAGTCGTCTGCCTCCCCCAGTGGAAAATTTGAACTGAGGCCTTTTCGGTTTGTTACGGCCAATCAAACAATGCTTGAAAAGTCAGACGATATGAGACGGAACGAAGGCGGTTGAGGCTTTCCTCTGTGTGGACGGAGGATAAGTACGCTAAATATGAACCCGACCAACGTTACGCAGCGCCCGATTTGTTGGCGGCGAGGCAGGGTGACATTGTAAGAAGCGGTTCAATGGCCAAGTTGTTGTCAGTGCGAGTCGCCTAGGATTTCGATGGGGCAAAAGCAGTATTCTTCGCCAGCACACAGCACGTGGTTTGGGTCCTCGCAGGATCGTCCGTTCGTATAGCACTTGATATGAGACGCGGTCATGACGTAATGTCCACCGACCAGGACATCACCGCGATGAAGGTGCCAGCGCAGAGTTTCCTCATCCAGGTTAGGGAAGTCCTGGCGCAACGCCTCCCACATCCCCCTCCCCTCTTCACCTGAAATCCACCCCGTGTTCAGAAAACAACTCTCTGGCTCGCAAGGTGCGCCAATTCGCGCCCTGAGGCTATGTATCAGTCGCAAAACCGACACGCGGCGCTCTGGAAAAAAGACACCAAGGCCAGCGAGGGCTAGACCGTTCACCTCTCGATCGAGAACGAACCGGCTGTCGCGTTGGCGATAATGACTCGATACATCCACTGTGGCACACCAACAATCGTCTATGGGATTTCACCCTCCGAGTCCGAGTCATTCTTGAGTCAGGGATACCCCCAATCCCCACCTGCTTCCGCTCAGACCCTTTCCCAGCCGGCTCCGCTTCGGTCGTTTTCGGGGTATGGTGGACGCGTGCGCTGCTCAAACCGCGCGTGAGCGGAGTTCGCCCCATGGCAAGACGTTTCGTGTTGCTATGCCGAGTTCCAGTCCCATTGCTGGCCAGTCGTTGGTGATCGAATCAAATATGCTCGGAAAGAGGTCAGGCCTAATGCCAAGTCGATTGGCGTGGTTGTTTGTGGCCCTCAGGGATTCCCGTTTGGTGGCTGGCAGTGTGAGCGTGAGCGCCACCATTCCGGCCAAATGGAATATGCGGGCAAGCAGGTGCTGAGGGGAGCCTAGGTCGAGGTCTCTCTGATTGGGGGCGTCCTGGAAGCGTGTTGCGGCACACACCTCGTAGGGCAGGTTCCAGTCCGTCATCATTTCCGCGGCTAGATCGTTGTGGTCAATGTTGAACATCCTACGCTCGATTGAAAGGAGCACAGCGGGGTCATCGCTCGCGGCAGTTTGCAGCACTTCGGTGTAGGAGTCGGGATACACTGTGGCAAATGCGAGGCGCCCGATTTGCCCAAGCAGTCCACCAGTAAACGCTTCGTCGGGCGCGAAGGTCTGCAGTTGATGGGCGATACGCCGTGCCGCCGTTGCCCTTGCAAGGGACTCCGACCAGAACGCATCGTAATCAAATGCCCTGCATGGCCCACGTCTGTGTTCGCCAACCAGCGAGAAGCCGACCGCGATAGATTTGACGGTGTTCAGGCCGAGAAGTGTAACCGCCTCGGAGATCGAGGCGATTTTCACAGGGAGGCCGGTAAGCGGAGAATTGACAAACTTGAGAACACGAGAAGCCATCGCAGGGTCCTTCTTGATGACACCTGCGATCTCGTGGGCTGTTGTCTGTTCATCGCCGGTGAGGCGGAGGATTTCCAGGGCTATCCCCACCGGCGATGGCAGACTGCCGCTCGCCTTGATAATGGCATAAGCAGAGTTATTCATCCCTGACTACCTCCGGCTTTGCCTAAAGTGGGCGCGCACATTCGCGCCTCGATCCTATGTTCAGTCGCAAAAACCACACCCGGCGCTCTGACCTTTTTTCATCAAGGCCGACGAAAGCTGGATGGTTTGCGCCTCGGGTGAAGATTGATCGGTCGACCTCACACAGTAGACCTAAGAACGCACAGAATCGCCGCGTGTGCGACACAGCGCGGATCATCGCACAAGAAGTCGACCGGATGCGCCACGGGCGAACCTGTGACCGGCACGACAAATGGGCGTGTTGCGCGGAGCGCTCCGCGCGAAGAGGCAAAAACAGGCACAAAGAAGAAAAGACTTGACACGTTAAAACACAGTTATTAGACTTCCTGCGGCATTTGGTGAGTGGCCTAGCGGCTCGACATGCAGGAGGTCACAGATTCAAGTCCTGTAACGCCCAGTCAGCCCCCTTCCACAACTTCGCACCCGGTCGCATTCCCCTGCAGAGACCCGCAAAACGCGGTTTTCTCTGCGCGGTCTTTTCGGATTGCGACCTTGTTCGAGCCAACGTGTGCGACTGCTAACAGTCCCGACGAAACCAACAGAATAGAACGAATAGCTGAAAATGTTCGATGGATCGCGTGGCGACCAGCTGGCATTAGGTTAAGCTTTTGCCCTTACTGGAGGAGTCGGTGACATGGCAAAACTCTACACACGCAAAGGCGATGACGGCAACACGAACCTCCTCGGCGGAAGTAGCGTGTCCAAGGATGACACACGTGTCGAAGCCTACGGCACGGTGGACGAGTTAAATGCCCAGCTTGGCGTCGCCGCCAGCCTTTTCCATGACGCTAATCAAGCAGCCCATTTTGAGGCGATCAGCGACCGAATGGGAATCGTCCAAGGCGAACTCTTCGAGGTTGGCGCTGAACTTGCAAGACCGAAATCGCCAGGCAATCAGCCGCAGAACACTTCTGCGATCTCGCCGGATCGGATCGCGCGAATGGAATCGTGGATCGATGAAGCGGACGCAATCGTGCCTCCACTCAAACGGTTCATCTTACCAGGCGGCAACCGCGTTGCGGCCCATCTCCATGTGTGCAGGGCTTTATGCCGCAGGGCCGAGCGACGTGTCGTGACGCTCGCATCACGCCATCCGATCAATCCCCACGTCCCGATCTATCTGAATCGTCTGAGCGACCTGCTATTCGTTTGGGCGCGCCTGACAAACCACTTTGCGAAATGTCCAGAGCAGACGTGGCCCAAGGGCGACGATTAGAGCCTTTTAGAGCAGTTCACGATTGAGTGTGGCACCGGCGTCTCGCCGATGGAAGCAAGGAGGCCGAGTGCCTTTGCCTCACCGGCGAGACGCCGGTGCCACATATCCCGGTGGCACATGTCAACGTGAAACGCTATGGCGTTGAGAGTGTATGCTCCGTTGTAGCGTCGGCCCCCTGCGGCCGACGGGGATCGCCAGTTTGCTCGCCCCCCACGAAGTCGAACGCTGACCGCTTGCTGACGAGAGCGGCTCTGATCGACACCGACCGCAGATGCGATCACAAACCTGAAATGCTCAAGTGGCTCGAATCAGCCCCGGCGGTGCTTTCGCGGAGCCCGATATTCTGACCCTTCGTCACGCCATCGTCTGATCGCGTCGCGCGACCCGCGCTACGGCCCGCGCCGCAAAGCGGACTCTTCTCCGTCGGTCGATAAGCGTCAAAAAGCGATCGCCGAAGCTGTGTAATCGTCAGCTTACCAGCGAGTACATCATCTGAATAATCCGGCAACGGTGATTCAGGAATGCCCCTCAAGCCCAGTGCCGTCACCCTGTCAAACACAAGATCGTTCCCTGCCCATCCGTCGGTGCCCTGCTTGATCCCGAATACCCGCACATTGTTGAACGCCTTGTGAGGTGTTGGCGCGACGGCGTTGAAATCCGCGTAACGCAATGTGTCTTGCGTGTTTCCTTCGTTGTAGATCATCGTTTCAACACGCAGAAAAAGATTATTCCATACAGCCACCGTGCCCCGCTCGCGGCCCAGGGAGTTCAAATGAATCGTTCGATTACATTCCGAGAATCCATCGAAAACATTGTGCCTGACAACCGTGGGGGCTTCCGCCTCTCTTGCGTCTTCTTCGCTCCCCGCCGGCCGCCCCAAAGCAGAAGGCTGCGGCACCAACAGCGAATAGGCGGGCCCCAGCAGCAAGTTGTCCTCGAAGACGGCGCCCATCGGCAGCGATTGAACGAGCTGATGTGTTCGGGCCTTCCTGACGTGCGGGCTGATCAACTTGCCGGCGCCGATGAACACATTGCCCGACATCCACCGCGAACCATTCAACACGCACGTCGTTCCGCCTCGGACAATGTTGCCAATGAACCGCATCTCCGTGTTGCGGCAATCAACGCAATACCGTCCGTCATCCTCAGTCGCCGTGTTGTGAATGTAATTGCCCGCCACCACCGTCTCGGCCATCATACCCTCAGTCATGACGAGACAGGCTTCCAGGCCGATCAGCATATTCTCAGTCACCCGAGCCGCCGAACCGCCGACGGACAATGCGCTTGAGGAAACGTTTTTGGCGACATTGAGCATGCGAGCCGGCTTGCCGCCACGATCGCCTTGCACCGTCATTGCCACACGCTCCGCTTCAGAGATAAACCGATTGTTCGCCACCGTAATCTCGGCATCGTCTCCCGCGAAGATCTCAAGCCTCATGCACGCGTCAAACACACAATACGAGAGGCTTAACTTGTGCGCATCGCCGATGACGTTGAAACGAACGGCAGGTTCCACCACCTTGGCGGCCGGTTTCCCGCGACGCGGCGCCATCGCGCATCCCAGGTTCTCAAACCGCACGTGACGCCACGCAACATCGTTCGGCCGACTCTCGGACGTCTGCACCTGAAACTTGCCCGGTTTGGCGGACCGTTCCGTGACGATCCGGCTGCGAACGTTTACGACTATTCGACCACGGTTTGTCTGAGCGTGTGTGCGAACGATGATCGGTCGATCCGCAGTCCCCTGAATTTTGAGGAGCCCTCCGGAACCGGTTGCCGAACCCACGAGCAACAATGGATGCCCACCCGGCCTCGCCTGGGCAAATTCAATGACAGTTCCCGCCTCAACGGTAACCATCGCGCCCTCGATCGTCATATTATCCGTGATAACAACCTTGCCGGACCACGTTTGGTCCGCATCGATGATCCCACTGAGCCGTTGGACCCCACCGCCATCCGTTGCCGGCTGAGCAATTGCCGTCGCTGGGTGCCACGTCAGCCACGTCAAACATAAGCACGCGCAGGCCCCCACATGTCTCGACAACATGGTCACTACGCCCCCCGCAGCTTCATGTCGTGCGACACAAGAAATTCGCCAAAGCTTTGCTGGAACTGACGAATCTCCTCGTCCGTCAACGTCCGATCGCGACGGCCAATCTCGGCGCGGATCGTCAGGCTTCTGTCGCCCGTCGTAACCGAACCGCCTTCATACGCCCCGACAAAAGACATCCGCCTGAGTAGCGGATGCGCGAATTCGCCCAACGCGCCCGCGATCGCGGTAAACCGCCGACCCGAATCCACGAGGAAACTGAAGTCCTGCTCGACCTGTGGATATCGCGGCACGGTCGGCAGCTTTTCGTAACGGTCAGTCAACTCAGCAACGGCCGAGAGATTCAACTCCGCCAGCGCGATCGACCACGCCTTGAGCCGCTCATCAATGCGCTGCTTACATGCCAAGGGCAAAATCGTCACGCGACCCACCGGCCGGCCCTCGACCAGAATCTCGGCAATCCGATCCGCATCCTCCCACGGCTTCGAAGTCTGTGTCTCCTTGTATGCAACGCGCGCCTCCAACACCTGTCGCCCCCAACCATCAAGCGCCACGCGCAGCCGATCCCAAACCTCGCCTTGCGACTTCTTGCCCGATTGAACGGCCACAAGACCCAAGTTGCGATGCTGCGACTCCTCCACCGTCGATCGGCCCACCTCGAATACCGTGCCGATCTCCAGCAGTTGATAACGGTCGTAATAGTGTCGGTTCCGCTCGGCCATCGCCAGCAACCCCGGCACGAGCGTCCCGCGAAATCCTGGGCAGTTCTTCGATGCCGGATTCTTCAGCGTCAAACATTCGCCGGGCGAATAGCCCAACGTTTTGAGCCAATCATCATCGTTCCAGATATAGTTGTGGACCTCCGCGAACTCACCGCCCACACAGAGGTAATCGAGCGTTCGTTCCTCGATCACAAGCTCCGGCGACTTCTCGAAGAATCTGGCACTCACCGTCGGCAGCACCGGCTCGATATTGTTGTATCCGATGAACCGGGCCACTTCCTCGATCAGGTCGGCTTCGATCTCGATGTCCTTCGTCGCGCGAAACGAAGGCGGCAACACTCGAAGCTTGCCGTCGCCCTTCGGCTCGCACTTGAATTCGAGCTTCGCCAAGATGCCGGCAATCTCATCCCGCGAAACAGTCTTCCCGATAATCCGCACGGCAAATGCACAATCCAAATCGATCGGCTCGACCTTTTTGGGGGCGGGGTAACAGTCGCTCAAGGTGCTCGCAAGCTCAAGTCCGTCAAGCTCGTCCCCGGCCAACTTGTGGAACCGTGCGATCCCGACCGCCGTAATCTCCGGGTCGAGCGACTTCTCGAACCGCGCGCTCGCCTCCGTGCGATGACCCATCGCCGTCGCCGCGCGCCGGACCGTCGCCGCGTCAAAGTTTGCCGATTCAAGGAATACCGTATTCGTCGTACGGCTCACTTCCGTCGCCGCACCACCCATGATGCCTGCAAGCGCGACCGATTTGCGATTGCACTGAATCATCAACGTGTCGGGCGGCATGGTCCGCGTAACATCGTCCAGCGTCGTAAACCGCTCACCCGCCGCGGCTGTCGCGACCTGAATATTCGGCAGCGCCGCGCCGTCAAAGGCGTGCATCGGCTGGCCAAGTTCCAGCATGACGTAGTTCGTCAGATCAACCAGCAGATCAATCGGGCGCTGCCCGCAAAGCGCGAGCCGCACCTGCATCCACAGCGGCGCAGGCTGCGCCTTGAGCCCCTTCATCAGCAAGCCTGTATAACGCGGACACAACGCCGGATCATCAATCTCGATCGGTGTCTCCGGCAGATCGCCCCGCTTCAGCTCGGCCCTGTCCGTCACAGGATACGGCTTCAACGGCACATCGAGCATCGCCGCCATCTCGCGCGCGATCCCGTAATGCCCCCAACAGTCCGGCCGATGCGTGATCGACTTGTTGTCAACCTCGATGATCCAGTCGTCAAACAAGCACCGGTCAATCTCCTGCCCAGGCCGAAAATCAGATGCCTCCCGTGACTGTGGCACAGGCGTCTCGCCTGTGGCGCCGCCCGGCAGGAATATCGCATTCGCCCCCACCTGCATCAGCCCGATCGACTGCCCCGCAACGACCATCCCCTCGGACGGCCGACCGGCGGAATCGACGGTGCCGATGGAATGCCCCGCAATCACCGAATTCGGCGGCGCATAAATAACCAAGTCCCCCACATCAAGGTCCGGCGCCGTCGTGAGAGAGGTGAACTTCTTCCCGGCATCGACAATGATCGTCTTGAGCTTGTCCTCGCCAGGATTCGCCCGGATCGACTCGATCCGCGCCGCGACCAGCCCGGCAAAGTCCGGCACGAAATGCTCGACGCCCTCCACCTCAGCGGTAGTCAGAGTAAACCGAAGCGCCAGGTCCTGCGGATTAAGGTCTGGGGGTACATCAACGAAGTCTTTGAGCCAATTGAGTGAGATGAGCATGGAGAGAATCGCCTAAGAGTCAAAACACCAAACACCCTTCGCATGAGTGCCCTTCAAGTGGGGGGCCGCAGTTTACTGTCGTCATTACTCTAACTTTGCCAGTTTGCACAACAGAATAATGTGGGCTGATGTCATATGCAGTGCGTGCTCTGCATGGGCACTCTCCGAGACATGGAGAGGAGTCGGTCCGCGACCGTGGGCGCCACCCAGCTTATTGCGGATAGTGCCGACACGCTTGAATAACTCAACATAGAAAGGGGGAAATAAGCCGTTCTTTCGGCAGACATCGACCAACACATCGCACGTGACCTTGTCGGCATCGTATTTCCAGCCCTTCTTGCCACAGATTGTCTTTAACACGCTCTCAAAGGCAGAGCTACAAGCGGTGATGGCATCCTCGTGTCGCTGTGAGCGATAATCACTAAATGCCTTTAACAGCTCAGTGTTGGCGGTCTTGAACATGGGATTGGAGAGGAACTCAAGCGACGGCAAAACAACCTCGACATGCATCCGTTGGTTATCAACTCGGATGATCCGCGGGAGTTGATCATCGGGGATGGGCGGACCGATGCGGCTCTCACCCTTCGCAAGCGGCTCAGCAAAGTAGTGCGTCAGTTCGTATCCTAAACCTTCCTGGCGAAACACATCGTTGATTTCATTGACGGCGTCTTGCCCGCCGCAGGAGATATTCAGTCGGAAGCACGCTTCAATGAAGTCCAACACTTGTTCATGGGAACAGGTAAACAAATGCTCAATGACGGCGATGTCGCTTCGACGTGCGGCCCGGTAACTCGACTGCGACAAATGCCCGTATTGACGTGTTAGCAGATCCTCCATGCCGAGCAGGAATCCGCTCTCGTGACGAGCATCAACGTGATGCTGAAGTATGGCAGCGATCCGGCTACGGACTACCCCAGGGACGTCGTACCTCAGTTGCGACGGCGGTGCGGCGTTTCGGCGTGAGAAGAGTGTCAAGTCACTACCTCTTTCGCTTCTTGCTCAAATCCTGGACTCGGTTCCAGCGACCTTCAGATCGCTCATCACTTTGGCGATCCAACCGCGAACCTGCTGTTCCTTACTCCTCATAGAGCACCCTCCCTTCGCGAAGGGCAGTCGTCACCACGGAGTGCGGCAGGCCGGCATCGTCTTCGACTTCGCGCGGCGTGAACACCAGGATATCTTTGGAACACGGGTAATCTCGCAGGAGTGAATACAACAACGCACTCCGCTTCGGTCGGGACTGCTCCGTTTCCTGGATGACGAGGAAGTCAACGTCGCTGTGCGGTCCAGCGTCCCCCCGGGCGTAACTACCAAACAGAACTACGCGCTGCGGCTGGCACGCGGACACGATCCTCTCGGCCATCTCCTTGATTATGGCAATATCAACCATTACAGCGCCGCTCCCGCCAACCGGTCCGCGCTTACCAAGCCTCGCAAGTCCCCACTATTCAAAATGCGGATATCCGCAATGCCGTACTTCATCATCGCCAGCCGCGTCAGGCCCAGGCCGAAGGCGAAGCCGGTGTACTCGTGTGGGTCGATCTTTCCGTAACGTAGCACGTTCGGATGCACCATCCCGCAGGGTAGGATTTCGATCCAGCCTGATTGTTTGCACGTTGCACAACCGGTGCCGTCTGAAAGTTTTCCTGTGCCATCACAAATCTCGCACGACATGTCCAACTCGAAGCCCGGCTCCACGAATGGGAAAAACCCTGGCCGCAGTCGCACCTTTACCTCGCGTTGGAACACCTCCTTCAGCAGCAGTTTCATGAACGCGATCAAGTGGGCGATCGAAATGTCCTTGTCGATCAGCAGTCCTTCGAGCTGGAAGAACGTGTTCTCGTGCGAGGCGTCCAGCGCCTCATACCGAAAACACCGGCCAGGCGCGATCACGCGAAGCGGCGGCCCCAATCGCAACATCGCCCGAACCTGGCACGGGCTCGTGTGCGTCCGCAACAACCAACCATTCGTCAACCAAAACGTATCCTGCGTATCCCGCGCCGGGTGCATCTCCGGGATATTCAGCGCCTCGAAGTTGTAAAACTCCGTCTCCATCTCCGGCCCGCCCACCACGGCGAACCCGAGCCCCGTGAAGATCCGCTCGACCTCACGCTGCACCGCCGTCACAGGGTGCAACGACCCCCGCATCGTCACGGGCGGCGGAAGCGTTGGGTCAAAGCTGGCGGTCCGCTTGCGCTCACCGGCGACATCGGCCTGACGAAGTGACGCGAGCGCGTCGGCGAAACACCGTTTCACCTCATTCTTCGCCTCGTTGATCGCCTTGCCGGCCTGACCGCGAAGCTCCGCCGGAAACTGCTTGATCGACTTCATCGCCTCAGCCAGCGGCCCTTTGGTCAACTGAGATTCAGCGGACCGCAGCACGTCTGGCACGCCACCCTGGCGAATAGCCAACTTCGTCTCCGCCTTGATCTTCCCCAATAGCTCGTCGAGTTCATTCAAATCCATTTGGTGCCCTGTCCTCACAGATACGGCAAAGCCCTATCTTCTCCGTTCATCCGGCAGAGGCAAGGCCATCCACAGAAACTCGCCCCAGTACCAGCTCTTTCGATCGCAGTTTCCGATCAATAACCAACCCTGCCTAAAATCAAACCCGACCTCATAGTAGTAGTCATTCCTAATAGGCTCTACATTCGAAAACCGAAGGAAGCTTCACTCTGAAGCCGGTTCCGGACCACCACCACGGCATTCGTCACCGTGCTTACACCACTCCGCGCATCCGGTGTCCATCTTCGGATTGGGCGCCTCCTTCTTGCAAGAAGGACACACTCGCATAGGCTCATCCTTCCAAAACTCGATCTCCCCGCCACAAAACGGACACGGCGAAAAGAAAATATCCTCCGGCTTCCAGTATCGCAGGTCCTGACCGGGACATCGGCGCGAACTCATTTCAACGCTCCTTCTCTTTGTGCCCCGTTCCCCATCGTCCTCGTCTTTGCGGCGCCCCAACTTGCCGCATCATCGCGGAGACCGTGCCTTCACAGTCGGAAATCGGTCGAGGTCGGTGTGCGGGAGAAACATCGCGGCGGTATATTCGCTCATATACGTCGGGTCCGCGTTCAACTCCAGATAAGTCATTCTATCGGCAAGCCGCACAACCTCCTCGCGCGCGGCGGATCGGCACAACATCCGCCGAGCGCCCGTCAACGCGGCGTTCCCCAAATAGGTAAACCGCCCCAATGGCACATCCGGCAACAGGCCCACCGTGATCGATTTTTCGAGATCGAGAAACCGACCAAACCCGCCCGCAACATACACCTCCACAACCGAATCAAAATCGAGGCCCACCGACTTGAGCATAATCGCACACGCGCTGTAAACAGCCGCCTTCGTGCGAAGCAGGTTCTGAATGTCCCGCTCGTCGATCACGATCGCCTTGCCATCCTCGGCATCACTCGGATGAACGATCATGTACTCCAGGTTTCGCCCGCTGCCCCCGGCCTGGCTGATACGCCCGCTGCCGCGAGAAAGATCGAGCCGACCGGCCGGATCAAGGAGCCCGCTTCCCCACAATTCGGCCAACAGGTCGATCAACCCGGAACCGCAAACGCCGCACGGTCGACCGCCTCCGATGACACTCACCGTGGCTTCGCCGGATGCCCCGTCGATGCGAACTCGCTCAATGGCCCCGACGCCGGCGCGCATCCCGCAACCGACGCCGCTCCCCTCGAAGGCCGGCCCGGCCGATGCCGCGCAGGCCATCAACCACTCATTGTTCCCGACAACCACCTCTCCGTTCGTCCCGATGTCGAGGAAGAGACGAACGTCTTCGCTCTCCGTGGCAAACGCCGTCTGGAGAAGGCCCGCCGTGATATCCCCGCCGACATAGCTACCCACGCCCGGCGCGAACCGAACGAACGCCTCGGGGTTCATCGCCAAGCCGACATCTCGCCCGCGAATCCGCGACGGACGATTCACGGTCGGTGTATAAGGTTCAAGGCGAATATACTCCGGTGGCAAACCCAGAAGGAGATGGACCATTGTCGTGTTGCCGGCGATAGCAACGTTGTCGATCCGCGCCGCCGGGAGGCCGTGCTCGGCGCAGAGGCGTTCTATCAACCCATTGACCGTATCCAACACAAGACGGCGAAGCTCTTCCGCTCGCTCCGGCGTCTTGGCATAACTGATGCGACTGATGATGTCCGCGCCGCGCGAGAGCTGACCGTTATAGTCGGCACCGGTACCAAGGGTGTGTCCGCCGGCGAGATCGATGAGACTCACCACACACGTCGTCGTGCCCACATCGATGGCTAAACCCGGCTGCTCCCTCGTAGTGTCGCCCGACTCGATGCGAACAATCTCATATGATCCGAGCCCCTCCCCGGTATCGACTGTCACAGTCACCCGGCCGTCCTCGGCACGAAGCGATCCGGCAACCTCACGAAGCACAGGCAATCCGGCGGAAACTTCTTCCATGCCCGTGTCGGTTCGGACTGCCTGAACAATCCGCTCCCAATCACTAAAGGAGTTTTCGATTGACGGTGGTTCCACGAGCAAATGGTATTTGGCGGCTGTAGGTTCATCAGAAGACACGCCATGGACGCCGCCTTCGCCCGCAGCACTTCCCACTTCCCCGGTTACGATCTGTGCCGCCTCACCGCCCTCGAGTTCCGGCACATCAATCGTGACATCTCCAGCCACCCGGCAACCACAGGCCAAGACCCGACCATCGTCCAATTCATCCGGCGAAAGACACCCACGAGAAAGCCGCTCGACGGAACCGGACTCAATCCGCACACGACACTCGCCACACGCACCCTCCCCGCCGCAAGGTGCGGCGATCACCACACCAGCCAACACGGCGGCATCCAACAGCGAAGTGCCGTCCATCACTGTCGCAACCCGAGCGGATGGTATAAACGTGACAACAGCCATGAGAACATCCTACTCGAACAAAGCTCGTTCGGGGTATCCGAACAAACCCGGCGCGTGGTATTCGAACATACCCGGCGCGTGGAAACCGAACGAGCCTGATTCGTTGTAGCGTCGGCCCCCCGTGGCCGACGGGGGTAACCCGGTTTGCTCGCACCCTTGTGTTCACACCCTTCAAAGTCAAATGCTGACCGCTTGCTGACGCGCACGGCCCTGACCACTTCGGCCGCGCATATCACTTCAAGACGACATGGCCCTAAACACCGGAGCGCGCGTGGTGTGGCGGCAACGTCCTGTTCATGTCGCCAAACTCATGGCTCGCACCATCAAGGGAACAACCTGTGCGGCGACTGAGTCGATGTTGCCGGGGACTCTTGCACCGGCTGCACGTTCATGCCCGCCCCCTCCGAATTGAGATGCAATCGCGGCGACATTCACAAGGCGCTTGCTGCGAAAACTGATCCTGACAGGGCCGTCTCCCTCGGGCTCGACGAATAGCAGGCACGCGACTACATCACCCATCCGCTGCGGCTCGTTGATGACCTCCTCCGTCATCTCGCGCGTCGCTCCACACCGCTTCAGCATCGCTTGCGTGATTCGGATCACCGCCAACCGACCCTCCGCATAAAGCTCAAACGACGAAAGAACCTCGCCGACCAATCGCAGCCTGGCCTCGCAATCGTTCAAGTAGAGCCGCTCGTACAACTCGGCCGGCTTCGCGCCGGCGCCCACCAACCTGGCCGCAATGGCAAATGCGTCTTCATCGGCATTCGAGAATCGGAACCAGCCGGTATCCGTTGCCATGCCGACAAAAAGGAGGGTGGCGGCTTCGGTATCGATGGACCAGTCGGCAGAATTGCATAGCTGCGCGACGATCTGCGAACAGGAACCGGCGGTCTGATCGACGAGCGCTTCATCGACGATGTCGTCGCGCGTGACGTGGTGGTCGATCGCCAATCGTGCAACTGAGGCCCCCTTGATCGCGGCGGCAATCTCCCCGAGCTGCGCAACCGCACAGGTATCCACGACGAGAATCAAGTCCGCGCTCGTCAATACATCGCGTGAATCCACAGCGCCCCACACGGACATGCGTTCGAACTCTTGCATGAACGCATAGCGATCGAGGATCGTCTCGTGAAGGTAGGCAGTGACCTCTTTGCCGCGTTGTCGGAGAACGCGATGGATCGCCGCCATCGAACCCACGCCGTCACCATCCGCCCGGGTGTGTGTGGTGATGACGATGCGCGACGCACCATCGAGCCTCGCCGCGGCCTGGGAAAAATCGATCAGTTTCGGCTCTGTCATGGATGACACTCACTCACCTGAACCACAGCGCGAACAGCCTCAACATCTTGGGTGATTTGCGCGATCAGCGCCGCACGATCCGCGAACCGTACCTGGTCTCTCAAGCGGGACAAGATGCCGACCTTGGCGGATGCGGCATACCAATCGCCTGATTGGTCAAGGATAAACGCCTCGATGGTCAGATATCTTCCCTCCATCGTAGGCCGGTGACCAATGCTGATCGCCGCGGCGCCGCGGATGCCGTTGACCTCCGCCCAACCCGCGTAAACGCCCTCGGCAGGGGAAAGTTGGCCCCGCACGTTCAGGTTGATCGTGGGATAGCCCAGCTTGTGTCCATCGCCGGCCCCATGAACCACTTCGCCAATCAGCACGTAAGGCCGGCCGAGACAGGCCGCCGCTTCCTCGACCCCGCCCCGGCTCAGGCACTCTCGGACCACCGTGCTGGAAACGGTGACGTGACGACCGCCGGAAAGCCGCAAACGATAAGGCTCCACGACGCGCACTTGAAAGCCACCCTTGGCGGACATAGCTCGCAAAGTGTCGATGTTGCCTCCGCGATCTCGGCCGAATCCGAAGTCCGGCCCCTCGACAACGTATGACGGGTGGAGACTCCGCACCAGGATATGCTTCACAAAGTCTTCGGCAGTCAGTGACAAGACGGCGGCATCCGAAGTCAGCCGGATGACGGCGTCCGCGCCCGCAAGTTGAAGCTGCCAGCACTTCTCCTCCCACAACGTCAGACGAGCTGGCGCTCGCTCCGGCCGAAGGACGGCCAAGGGATGAGGCTCGAATGTCAACGCGACGGTCTTGGCGCTCGACACCTGGGCCAGCGCTCGGGCAGTGCGCAGGATCCGTTGATGTCCGAGGTGAACTCCGTCGAAATTCCCCACGGTCAACACAGCGCCGCGTAAGGCGTCGCCGATTGTTTCGGGATCAGTGTAGACCTCCACCCTCGAACTCCTCATGTATCATCCATTACCACGGGCGCATCGTCGAACACCGCATGTTACCAGAATTGTGGAATCGCGCCCATGACGGTGCCGCGCGGGGTAGCGTCGGCCCCCCGTGGCCGACGCAAAATATTGATACATACCATCCGCGCATCCGTCGGCCACGGGAACCCAACGCTACCCTCAACGTCCGACGCGGGGGAGACGCCGCATCATCATTGGGTCAAACCGTGAACGTGTCTTGACACAGGGATTCTAGTGCATTTTCCAGGAAATCAACCGCGTTGACCGCAGTCAGGAGACCCACGCGCGAGGCTTGATCGCCCCCAAGCACTGGCTTCGAGCGACCGACCTTCGCGCCTTGCGTCTCGATGTCGAGCCGCATCCGCGTCTTGATAAACAGGTCTGGCCAGATCGCGCACCCGCACGCCAGCGCATCGTGGATCAGGGTCTTGCCATATCCCGGTTCGCAGTCCTGCTCCAACGGATATTGCAACATGTTGGCAAGAAATTCGCCCGTGCGGCAGCCGCTGGCCGAAAGCCTGGCAACGTGCGATTCATCCAGGACGACCAGCCGTGACACGTCGAGCGGGGCGACGGTGATGCGAAGGCCGGAAGACAACACCCTCGAAGCGGCCTCGGGATCGCGATAGAAGTTGAACTCGGCGGAATCGGTGACATCTCCTTGCGTCCAGACGGCGCCGCCGGAAATATAAACGTGCTTGATCCCGCTCACCAACTCGGGGCAATCAGTCAGGATCGCCGCCAAGTTCGACAGGGGACCGGTCGTGATGATGGCGAGTTCGCCCTCAGCAGCCTCGATCGTCTCGCGATAAACCTGTTTGAAATCTGATGCTTCGATCGCATCGTCAGGCGGTAGGTCGCACTGGCCCAGGCCATCCTCGCCGAACAACTCGCGACGATCCATGAGGTCTGGGGATGACTGATCCAAGCCATTGCCGATGAGAGGCAGCGTCGGCGTGTTGAGCGCCTTGAGAAGCCGCCCGATGTTGATCACCACCCGGTCCGCCTCAACGTTCCCGCCGACGGCCACGATCGCCCGAACATCGAAGACGGGCGAAGCTAACGCGAGTGCAACGGCCACCGCATCATCCACACCCATATCCACGTCAATAAGCAGCGGCGTCGCCATGATTCGTCAGACTTTCAGAAAGGAACGACAGGCGTCTCCGGATTTCCGGAAGCGTGATTATCCACCACAGCCACCGGAATGGTCAACGACCCTGGGTCCAAGACGCCATTGGTGGGACTGATCCGCTGGTGCGAGAATCCCTTCTCGCACCTCTGCATCTCGCAGGCTTTCCAGGATGGGAAGCACTCGACGGGTAGGACCGAGAAAGGATTTTTCGGCCCAGCAAGTTCACAACCCAAGAAGAATAGATGCAAACCCGCCAGCCGCCACCCCACGATGGTCGAATCACCCCCTCCAAGCCGCTACCATAAGCAAAAACACGAGGAGCCAATGAGTACCATGATCGAAAAACTGACCGCTATTGCCGCCGCGGGGTGTAACCTCTCCCGTACACAGAGCGCGGAGGCCTTCTCGGCGATCATGCATGGGGGGCAGCCGGACGACCGGATCGCGGCCTTCCTTACCGCGCTGGCGGATAAAGGCGAAACCGTCGACGAGATTGTCGGCGCTGCCCAAGTAATGCGCCTACATGCCACGCCGATCGCCTGTGACTTTCCTGACGCCGTAGACACCTGCGGGACCGGCGGCGACGGGATCAGCACCTTTAACGTCTCGACCGTAGCGGCCATTGTGGCCGCGGCCGCCGGAGCTCGTGTCGCAAAGCATGGCAACCGAACGAACACGCGAAAGAGTGGTTCGGCCGAAGCCCTTGCGGCGCTCGGTGTGAACATTGAAGCCACGCCGCATGTTGTCGAGGAGAGCATCCGCCAAGCCGGCATCGGTTTTCTTTTCGCAGCCCAATTGCACCCGGCCATGAAGCACGCCGCGGCCGCACGGAAGAAGCTGGCGCGCAGAACGATATTCAACATCCTCGGCCCCCTGACGAATCCGGCAGGCGTCCGGCGACAGATCGTCGGTGTCCCACGGCCCGATCTCCTCGACATGATCGCCGGCGCGCTGCGCGAACTCGGCACGGTGCGCGCCCTTGTGGTCAACGGCGAGGACGGGCTCTGCGACTTCACCGTGACGGGCCGCAGCCGCTATGTCGAGCTCGTTGACGGCGAGTTGCGCAGCGGCACATGCACTCCGGAAGAAGTCGGATTGAAACGCGGCGAGCCGGAGGCCCTTCGCGTGGATAGCCCCGCCGAAAGCGCGGCCGTCATCCGGTCGGTGTTGTCAGGAGGCCAAGGGCCGCCGAGGGATCACACACTACTAAACGCGGCCGCGGCGTTGGTCACCGCAGGAACGGCTGCCACGTTTCGTGAGGGTGTTGGTAAAGCCGCCCGAGCAATCGACAGCGGCGCGGCACAAGGGACGCTCGACAAACTTATCAGAATCACCTCAAAGGCTTGATGGCCGAATGTGGCACTGGCGTGGGTCGGACATCGACTGTAATTGTCCACCCCTATCGCCAAACCAGCGTGGCCATCACGCCGAGATGATCGGAGATCCTGTCTGGCCAGCGTCGATAGTCGCTGAACTGTAATCCGCTCGAAATCAGAATCCAGTCGATTCGATCTTGCGGATCGGAGGACGGATAGGTGTTCTGCTGATTGCTGTTCGGTTCGAAGGGATGCAGGTCCAGTTCCCGAGCGATCATCCGTAGCGCATCGTCAGTTTGTTCCCATGTCGTGTTGAAGTCCCCCATGACGATTATCTCCCGCCCACTCGAAAAACGTGTGGCCGCCACATCCGCAGCGCCCGTGCTACGTGCTATGCCACCCTCTGCTGGATCGGGCCTTCGGATACGTTGAAGCTCTCGGATCAGAACAAGGCCTTGCCTGCGGCGCGATGACTTGGACCTGGGATGCAGATGTACGGATACCACAATGAGCGGCCGTCCGGCGAATTCAGTCCTCGCGACAACGAAGCCCTTAATCCCGTCAACGGATTCGATATCGAAGGTAAAGGTCCTGCTGTCGACCAGCGCGCGGCGAGCCAGCAGCGCTGTGCCGTATCGCAGTTTCATGTTAGCCAGATCAAAGTCCGCGTGCAGCCCGTGGTGTCGATGCGGATAGCCGGCGGCATCGGCAAGAAATGTCACATGGTCGAAGTTGCCGCTCCAGGAACAGGACGCATCGGCCTCCTGAAGCGCAACCACATCCGGTGCCTCCCGTTTCAGACAGTCAGCAATAGCGGCGAGGTTGGTCTCGACGATCCGACGCGGTCTGCCAAGCTGGCCGAGTGGATTCGTTGAAGCGCCCCGTCCATGCGCCAGGTTGATCGTTGCCACGCACAGCGTTTCGCGCGGCTGCGGAGTGCATCCGCCACATGTGAGCAATACCGACAAGATGAATACTGGTGGAAAGCGACGCATTGTGCGCGCTCCGAGGCGGATGCTTCGGTCATCGTATCCGCGGAATGAAGCTACTTGTCCCCAAAGCAGTAGAGCATGCCGTCGTCCGCGCCGACGACCATGCATCCGCCACCCACTGCGGGAGACGCAATGATTGGGGCGCCTGCCTCGAAGTGCCAGAGCTCCTTGCCGGTCTTCAGGTCCAGCCCGTAGAGGTTGCCGTCTGTCGAACCGAAGAAGACACGATCACCGACGATCGCCGGCGATGAATCGATTCTTGCCTTGGCCTTGAATGTCCAACACGCCTTGCCTGTCTTGGGATCGAGCGCGTGCAGCAGTTTATCTCGCCCACCGACTACGAGGCATTGCTCCGTAACGGCCGCCGATGCATGAAACGGGAACGCCCTGTCAGGGCGTTCATAGGTCCAGGCGGTTCGCCCGGCCGCCAGGTCGATACCGAGCACACGACTACCGAGCGTGCCAACATAGATCACGGAATTGGCGATTGCCGGTGAGGCGGCGGAACGATCACCTGCGCTGACAGCAGACACCTCCTTGCCATCATCCAGTCGAATAATGCGCAACTTCGCGTCGCAACCAGCGACAACAACCTTGTCAGCCGCGACGGCGGGCGATCCATGGATGGGGCCTTCCGTCTCGAACTTCCAGAGCAGTCGTCCCTCGGCGGCGGACAGGCAGTACAAAAACCCGTCGTAGGAGCCAAAGAGCACGCGCCCGTCGACGAGGTTTGGAGAGGAGAGAATCTCCGCGCCGGTGCGAAACTTCCATTTCGACAGGCCGGTCGCGGAATCCACCGCGTAAAACGTGCCGTCTTCATCGCCGAAATATACTAGACCGCCGGCGACGCAGGGTGACGATTGAATGGTCGGGCCTGGTTCATCCGCGTCAGCACTCGCCGGGGCGGATGCGGTGTTCGCTTGGAACTCGTCGGGCGTCCACTGTGTTCTGTATTGCCATTTGACCTGACCGCTAAAAAGATTGAATGCAGAGAGAATGCCATCGAGGCTGCCCACGAAGACAACATCCCCTGAAATCGCAGCCGACGCGGCGATGCTCTCGCCGGCACGACACTTCCACAACAGCTTTGGATCGTTCGGCAGATCGCACGTGGCGACGCCGGTCAGTTGAGAATTTCCGCGGAACATCGGCCAGTCGCCGGCCTTGCTCTCGGCAGCGGCGGCAACAGCTTTCTTTCCAGCCGCACTTGGTTTTGCGATGGCAATAAGGCATCGCGATGTGGCAACATACAGCGTCCCATTCACTGCGACAGGCGTAGAGTACACAGCCGATTGCACATCGCCTGTGGCAAGCAGGTTCTTCTTCTTGCCCTGTTTGAAAACCAGCACCTCGCCATCCTGTGTGCCGATCATCACCTTGCCATCGACGACGAGCGGCGAACCCCAGATCGCCGCAAACGTGTCATGCACCCAATACTGCTTGCCGGTCTTCGCATCGAGGCAATGGAAGAAACCCGCGAGGTCGGCCGCGTACACGAGCCCGTCCGCGACCGCGACCGTGGAAATGGACCGCTTGAAATCCTCCCCACCGAAGTGCCAGATGCGCCCCGTCTCGGTCACATCCCCCGTCTTTGTGGCATCGATGCAGTACAGATGGCCGATGCCGTCGCCGTTGTCCGGGTCTTGTCCGACCGCCAGAAAGACGCAATCGGCGTCGATGACCGGTGTGGCGACGATGCTGTTTCGATCGCCACGGCCGCCGGTGATCCACTTCGACTCCTTCGGGTTGAGATCGAACTTCCAGATCACGTCGCCCGTCTTCGCGTCGTGGGCGTAGCACCAACCGTCCCCCGCGCCGAAGATCACCATCGGCTTGCCTTTGATGATGCCGTAGGCAGGAGAAGACCATTGGCCGTGCAGGATGTTCTCGCCGGGATCGCTGCGTTGCCAGAGCACCTTGCCGGTCCTCTTATCCACGGCGATCAGGCTCGGCGCGTCGGGATGAGGTGGCTTGCCGTGCTTCTCGTCAACGCCATTTGAAGTCGTGACGAAGACCACGTCGCCCACGCCCACCGGCGAGCAGGTCGCGAGATTGTGTGGGAAGACCTTCAACTCTTTGAACATGTCGAGGATCCACACGAAGTCCGCGTCCAGCTTTGTCTTGTGTTGCTCCTCCTTGAATGGGCCGTCGTTCTCGCTGTCCAGGAAGCCTTCCACATCGGCGCACACAAGCTCACATCGGTTGCTCACGTAATACAACCGGTCGCCATCGACCCACGGCGCGGAAGGAATGCCCTGCTCGGGCCAGTCGTTCACCTGGCCGGTCGGCATCTTGTTGTGCGTGGCCTGCCAGAGGAATCGGCCCGTCGCCTCGTCGAGGCAGACCATCACGCCCTTGTCGCCGGTGATGCCTTCTCGAAGTTTGGCCTTGTTGTTTGTGCCGACGAAGACCCGACCGTTCGCGATGCTCGGGCAGCCGTAGGTTGGCGAACCGAGCTTCACAACCCACTTGATGTTCTCGCCCTTGTCGAGATCCCATGGGGCAGGGATGTTTGTCTCGGTGGAGACGGCGTTGCGATGGGGCGAGCCGCCCGCCATCGGCCAGTCGCCCGTTTGTTTTTGATCTTCGGATGAAGACTGCGCCAAAAGGGCTGCTGTGGATAACGCCAAGTTCAATATTGAAACCAGAATCATGATGCAGGCCGCTTACTAGTTGAGTGTGAGAACCGGTTCGCGATGAGGATCATAACCAGCGCGTAACCCGAATCAATGCCGGTTCGTGCGCAGTATCGGAGCCGGGCTCGTATCGAGCCTGTGCGGGGCGACAGGCCCCGGCGGGGTGGCATGGGATAGCGGAGCCGCCAGCGGCGGCGAAGCTTACCCGTGGGCATTCATTCCAGTCCGTTTCCACGGGTAATGACCGCCCCGCCCTTGCAGGACGTGTCGTTCGTTACCCATGCCACCCTACTTGAGCACTAATCGATCAAGGTTTGTTGGCAACCTGACTCAGGTCCAGAGCCATAATCTGCTGGCGGTCACGCAAATACAGCTTCGTGCCAACCAACGTCGGCACCGTCCAGGCGATCCGCTTGCACATCTCGACCTTCGAGTGGATCTTAATCTTATCATGACCAGGCGTTGTCAGGGCGAGGTGCCCATCCTCGTCAAGGATGATCAGCTTGCCATCTCCGTACACGAAGGTGGCCTTCGAAAAACCGCGCTTCCGCCACAACGCCTTGCCGGTCGTCGCATCCAGTGCCACCAAAAAGGCGGGGCCGAAATCACCCGACGAACCCAGAATGACGTCGCCCAGCCGAATGGCGTTGCCGTGATGGATTCGCAGCTTCTTCGTCTTCCAGATTTCTTCGGCCTTGGTCTTGCCGTCTTCGCGCGTCAGCTTGATCGCCCTTGCGGCGCCTTTGCCATAGGCCGACGAAATGAAGATTGTGTTGTCATCGCCCCAGACCGGCGTACTGATGTTGGAGTCAGATGGAAACTCGTATTGCCAGAGGAGATCGCCCGTGCTCGGGTTGAGGCCTCCCACGCGTTTACCGTCGAGAATGAGTAACTGCTTCTCGCCCTCGAAGTCGATCAGTTGTGGCGTAGCGTAGCCAGACGTGAGGCCCTTGTTCTTCCAGACGACGGAGCCATCGTCCTTGTTGAATGCGATGAAGCTATGCCCTTTCCCGCCGACGTTGATGATGATGTTGTCCCCACATTCGAAGGGGCTCGAGCCAAAGCCGTATCGCATCGGCGGCGCATCGTATTCTTCGTGCAGATCATGCCCCCAAACCTTCTTACCGGTCTTCTTGTCCAGACACACCAAATTGACCATCGCGCCGACCGTATAAACCCGATTAACGGTGACCAGCGGTGTCGAGTTCGGCCCCGGTCCGAAATCGGTACTCATGTCCGCTTGCCAGTTTGCAGGATACTCGTACTCCCAGATCGTCTTGCCGGTGGCGGCATCCAACGCGACCACGAGTTCCGAGCCCATCTTTCGCCCGGCTTCCTTGTCTGCCTCACCCTCGGCTTTGCCATCACCATCTTCGGCATCCTCGGCCTTCTCGATCTTCTCATCACCCTTTTTCGTCACAGCCTCGTCGCCAGCACCTTCTGGCGCCGGTCGCCAAAACATGGTGTATAGAACACCGTCCTCGGCGGCGATGGCGGAATAGCCATCACCGAGATCGCGACACCACAGCTTCTTCGGGCCGGCTTCCGGCCACTTCTCGGCCAGACCCGACGTGGCCACATGAAAATCGCCGCGCGGGCCTCCCCATCGACACCAAGTCCGATCCGGCTTCGCCCCCGCCAGACGATCCTCAAGCGCCTTGATGCCGCCGGCATCTTCCTCCTCCTTCTTCGCGGCCAACTTGCGCGCTTTCGCCTTCTCGGCGGCGGCCAGTTTCTGAGCCTTGCGTTCCTCCTTGTTCAGCACGACAAGATGCCGCCGCACGTTGAGATCGATCGTCATGAACTGCGGCTTCTTCTCCTGATCCACCACATCCCCATCATCCTCCTCATCTTCACCCCCGTCTTCTGCTTCATCCTCATCCGCATCCTCATCTTTCGAGTCTGCTGCTTCAGCCGGCAGTGGGCTCTTGATCGCGATCGAAGACTCGCTCCTGTCCTCGACCACCATCCCCATCTCAACGTCGCAGGTCACTGTTCCTGTCTGCGTGCCGGTCAGTTCCGTCTTTAGACCGTCGCCCGCCGTGTCGTCCTTTTCGAGGGTAGACTTCGCCGTATAGGAAACCACGGCAACCTGTCGCCCGTCTTTCTTGTCGACCCGATCCAACTTGCACTGGAAGTCCGTGATGATGGTGCCCAACTGCGGCCTGACGGTCTTCGTGGTGACGTCCCAGGTGTCGCCGATGTCCACCTTCTTGTTCGGCAGGTAGAGGAGCCGATCCCGTCCCCAATCTTCGCTCATCCGCTCGTCCGTGAAGTCGCGTTTGAAATAGCCCAAGAACGACGCACCGACGGCTTCTTCTTCGATCTTTCGGACGATTGCCTCCATGCCTGTGCAGGAGACGGCCTCGCCCTCGTCATCGAACTCCATCGTCATGGACATGCCCATCATCGGTTTGAAGATGATGCTGAGTTGTGAGGATGCGCCCTCGTCGTTTGGATCGTCCGAATCGAAATACAGCTTGCCGATTGAGCTATGTTCCACTTGCTGCATCGCGCGGTCGAATGTGAATACGACCGGGGTCCTCCCGTCCACGGGCGAGCCGACTTTCTCCGTAAGGCCATAAAGCCGATGGATCGTGTACTCGGAATCCCCCTGGGGGCTGCTCGTCTTCTGAGTGATGATATCCTCCGCCTCGACATAGCTGATTCGCCCCGGCGCGAACTTCCGTTCGAGCAACACCGGTTCGGCCAACGCCTGTCCGGCCGTCATGATCCCAGTCAGGAAAACCATTACAGCCGTGCGGAATCCGTAATCTGTTCGAAACACCATCGAATGCCTCCGTCTCATCACATTTGCCAAGGGAACAAAATTTCGCCGAAGTCCAGTCCCGGAGTCCCGCCTCGCGGAGTCGTTAACATCGCCTCAGCGCAGGGACCCTCCGCTGAACATACCAACGTCAATCCAGGAAAACCCTCACGCAACCTCCCGAAATCTCGCCCAAGTTTGTCTCCCGTCCCTGGCCGCCAGCTTCCGCATGACTGCCGGTGGGCGACCTCCACTTTTGCCAGGATAATGTGCGAGGCGGAACGGCGGAAGTACGATCTGGAAGTTGTCGTCGCGGACGCCAATGCTTAAGCTTACCAACTTGGACCGGAATCCAGTAACACCCGGGGGGATAGAAAGGGAGAATCACCATGTCGATCCTGACTCGATGCATGAGCGCATTGGTGGCCACTGTTCTGTTTTTGACAGCCGCTACCGCCGCCGACTGGCCGCACTGGCGAGGGCCCAACTACG
>CAZTAR010000009.1:0-27839 GCA_964611695.1 uncultured Planctomycetaceae bacterium
GGTGGAAACACAGGCGAGACGCCTGTGCCACAATTCTGAGATAGTTTCTAAGTGAATCTGCTCTAATATGACAGCGCTGCTTTGACCCTGAATCGCGGGCAGCGGCTTTTCGATCGCTGTTTGGCCGACCCACGGATTGCTATCCGTGGGCTTCAAATGAGGATCTGCGAACAACGTAGCGCTGTCATACTAACGTCGCTTGGCAAAAATCGTGTAGAGACTGTTCTGAAATAGCCTTTCCACCCCGTAATATTCGGGGTCGAATTTGGATTTCGCATACAGCGAACATGTCAAGTCGCCGGTTCGTGCTTCGTTATTGATAGAGAGTCGGCCTGAATCGATGACATCCACATTCTTCGTGCACAACAATCGAAGATTTCCGCTATTGTCATCGGGTATGGCGATCACCATCTCGTATTTTTCACCCGCTGTCATCTCGAAGCCAGTGAGATCGAATGCCAGCAGGCCCTCCGAGGCACGCCACTCTCCGCTCTGCCATGTTCGCGTTGTGCCGTCCTCAAGGTTCCGAATAATTAATCCGACGTTGTTGGGTTGCGACAGGGACATCTGACAAATGCGAATCTCACATGCATCGCCGCTCATTGATCGCGACGGGACGAAAGTTTGTCTGGCGATGCCGCCTGTTTCCAGCAGCGCGTTGTCGTTCCACTCCGGTTGATGCAGGATATACTGATTGCCGAGATCCATAAACACAGAGAAAGTCATGTCACCCGACAAAGCCGTTGGGCCGAGAAACATTTTCCCGCTAGGTATTACGTCAACACCCTTTGTACAGAGAACGCGAATCTTGCCCTGTGCTTTTTCCGAGAGGGAAAGTTCAATGGAATACTGCTGACCTGATTGGAATTCGAGGCGTTCCAGGAAGAACTCCACCGTCCCTGTGGCAGGGCGCCACTCCGCATTTGTCCACACTTGTGAAGTTCCCGCCGATGAAGAGGTGATACGCAACTCCGCGGCTTTGATATCTTTCAGAAGATTCTGGGCCAGCCGGATGGCGCATCGGTTGGCGATCGCATCAAACGTAGGTACAAAGGTCTGTCGGATTCGGTCGCCAGCTTCGAGCGGAAGAGAATGGTTCCATTCTTTCTGGCGCACGATGTACTCGCATGCTGACTCCAACTTTCGGGATCGCGACTCAAGCTTGGCAAAAAGTTCCGCTGTATCAGCATCTGAAAGAGCTGACTTGCCGTATTGTGATGCGGGCTTGCGATACATGACAACCGCGAGCCCTTTGTCAACTGCGTCGAGAATCTCCTGGGAAGAATTTGCCACGATAATTCCGTCGTTGCCGCGGTCGTGCAGATAGAAACTTCGGAGCACGTCCCTAGCCCGCCAGGAATTCGTGTATACGGGATCAGGTAGGTCAAGGGATCGTGCCGCTCTCCCGAAAATCGTGTGTGAGAAGGTCGCCGATGTCAGGCGGTCCGACCAGAAGAACAATGTGGAGAGGAACACCGCAACAACGAGCACCTTCGGTCTGTGCCGCCGACTACAATACAGCACTCCTAGCAACAGAACATAGATGACACCCGGGGCATTCCAGAAGAATTGCATGTAGGGATCGGACAGACGTGAGCCTCCCTCCCGGTTCACGTCAACGAGATTGCCAAGGAATAGGAACGCGAGAGAGAAGACCAATCCGAGGAAAAGACCACTTCGGATAGAGCGCGGCGTCAGGTAGGGCCGGATGGCAGTCAGCACGACGAGGGCCGACGGGATGACGAACATGTGTAAATACCGTGGCACCTTCCGGATCGGTGTGAAAGCGCCACCAAATTCATACATAACGTACAGTGCCAGGAGCCAAAGGACCGCAAGCCGCCAGGCTCGACGGTGTTCAGGATTGCGTACCCGGCAGACGAGCCCTAAGAGCATGCACAACAGTGCTGGCTGAAACAGGCCGAGATATCCCTGATTGGTCAGGAGTATCCGGAGCACGTCGTAGAAACGGAGTGTCTGGACACCGTTAATGAACCGCTCACATCCTCGTGAGAAGTGGAGGGCAATCAACCTCGTCAGGTCCATGTCCCTGCTCATGGTCGTGGTGTACGAGAAACCGACAGCATCAACTTCGAGGAAGGGGTGGCCGCTGCCGATCCAGTAAAAGATTGTCAGCGGAACATATACAACAGCGAATCCCGCCGCACACCAAACGACAAACCGGACCGCCTGTCGAAACCTGTGGGTCATTAATACAGCAACACACATTACCGGCAGGAATATCATCGAAATCAAGTTCGTATTCAGCGCTGCGGCGAATGCGATCCCGGCTACTATCGCGCAAACCACTTGGCCCCGAGAAAACCTGCGTGAATCCCTGGATTCAGTCGATTCCGAGAGCCGCATGGATCGCGCGATCATCCAGATAGAGATCGCAAAAAAGAGCGACTGGATGGCATCGGGGTACATCCTTAATGCCCATTCCACATCTCGTCTGTTAATTGCGAGTATGGCGGCAAGGAGGAGGCCTGCTGAGGGTGATCGGCAGACGTCTCTCCCTAGCATGTACGCCACCACAATGGTCGCTAGCGAATAGAGGAGGAATGGGATCGAACATGCGAAGTCGTCCGCATCAGACCACTCGATGAATACCGCAAGGGGTATCGTGACCAGGAAACGCAAGCTGGCATGGCATCCGAATTCCTCGTTTGGGAGGTGAAACCTTCCGGCTGCCAGGTCCGACGCGGCAATTTGGTAGTCCATCTCGTCCGAATGGTCGTAGCCGCGATAATGAGAAATGCGGAGTACGGCCCCGAAGACCACAATCAGGCAGAGAATGAAAATCGGCGATTCGGCCACACGACGGACATGACGGAACAATTTATTCAATCTCCTGAAATGGTCTGATCATCGGGCTTCAAGAGCACTGAACCCTCTATCATTCATCGAGGCTTCCAGGCCTGATTCTTGATCGATGTCATACCGCTTAACGCCTTTCGATTCCAGCGCAAATCGTATCCCCGTTCGGGGGTTTCCCCGCCGGCAGTTTCAGTGTGCCCAGCCGCTAATGATCTCGAAAAACGTTCGTGCAGAGTCGGCCGAACTCCTGATGAGGGTATCGCGCCCGGTTTGCTGTGAGGGTCGGTGGATTGAACTGCATTGTCCTCGGCCGCTGGTTTTCGGAGGAATTCCCCAATAGACTTCCCCTGAACGGGAGAGCGATATCTTATGAGTTGGGTGCCTGGACCACGTTACCTCTTGCGGCGTTACTGCGTCCTGCGTCTGGTGTCACGGTTGCGGCCTCGTCGGGTGCTGGAGATCGGCTGTGGCGGGGGGGATGTGGCGCGTCATTTGGCCGAACTAGGATGTGAAGTCGTCGGCGTGGATCGTTCGGAGAAGGCTCGGCAGGAATCCCAGGCACGCACAGACGATGTGCGCGATCGTGTCACCATTTTGCCCGACGTGGCCGAGGCTTCAGGACAATTCGACCTGGTGATCTCGCTTGAAGTCCTTGAGCATATTGAAGACGATCAGGCTGCATTGCGGGGTTGGGTCACGAGGATTGCACCTGGAGGTCGGCTGTTGATCTCCGTTCCCGCACACCATAGCCGGTGGGGGCCTTCTGATATCTCGGTGGGGCACTTTCGACGGTATGAGCGGGAGGAACTCGCGGATCGCATCTCGGGTGCGGGTTTTCACACGGAGTTTATTTGGAACTTCGGTTTTCCGCTGGCGAATTGGGTGGAGCCGATCGGAAACGCGCTCGCGGCACGCCGGATGAAGCGAGAGGGCAGCCTCTCTACCGCGGAACGGACCGCGCGGAGTGGTGTCGACCGTCGCGGATTGGAGCAGATCGCCGCGTACTTGGTCAGCAAGCCGATGATTCTTCCTTTCTGCTGGCTGCAGATGGCATTTGTGAATACGAACCTAGGCAATGGTCTTCTGGCGCTTGGTCGGCGAGCCGGCGAGTAGGCCGATCGCTTCAGGCTGATTCTTCCGCGTCGCGGGGCGGTTCTGATTGATCCTGCCTGCCGCGTTTCTTGAGCAACACGACAACGATGAAGACGCCGAACAGTTCCGCGGCCGTCATCCAGATTCTCGCCGCGATGACGACGAGTGCGGCGATGGCGTCGGGAACGACCAGCTGTAGTCCGACGAGTAGGATGCCGTCGCGGACGCCCAAGCCCGCCGGGGCGAACAGGGCTAGAATGCCGGCCCAGCCCGCGATCAGCAGCATGCCGGTGAGGAGAAGGTAGAAATCCGTGCTGAGATTGCAGAGGCTATTCACGAAGCAGAAGAACGCCAAGCCGATAAGCAGGGCATCTAGTACGTAGCCAAGCAGCAAGGCCGCCATGTCGCGCTGCCTGAGGGCGATCGAAATCGTCTCTTTGTTCAGGAGCTTGAGCCCTCGGTTGATCACGAACTCGAGAATCCTAGGGTTGATACCGAAGAGCAGCACGCCTGTCGCTGCCCAGATCGCGGGACGAAAGGCGAAAAGCGCGTCGTACGGCGAGAATGCCAGCGCCACGCCACTGACGATGCCGGCGGCCAACATCTGGAGCGCCGCCTCGATCGTAAAGCAGAAGGTCGTCATCTTGACGCTTTTGCCCGCCTGCCGGTAGTAGTGGACGCGCCCCGCCCAGAGCAGGATCTTCCCAGGGACATACTTTCCGAGCATCGAGAAGAACCAGGCGACGACTGCGGCGCGGAATGGAATCGCGATGTTGTTTGCCTTCGTCAAGAGGTGCCAAAGGCCCGCCGCAGCCATTAGATGGAGGAAGAAGAGGATGACGGAAAGTGCGACCAGTCCGGGATCACACTCGATCGGGTGTCGTTTGAGTTCCGGCAGGTTGACGAGAAACACCCGGGCAATCAGGCTCAGGATCGCCCCGATGGCCAGCCACTTGACGATCGTGCCGAGGATCTTCAGCCGGCGTTTGGAAGATGCGGACTCCAAGTCCTTCTCCATATTGGACGGACGTGAACGGCGTTTCCGTGGAACATCGCCCCGTCTTTGGAGGATGAGCGTCGAGGCGGCTATACTACCGACCCTCGAAACAGTGGTCCAGAGCAACCTACGCAATCGTATCGCGTCCGACCCCCGTGTCGGACGCGGAAGACTGGCTGTTTGCTTCGGCCGACAGGGGCGTCGGCCGCTACGGAAAAAGGGTGACAGAGCACGAGTTGATCCGGCGTTGTGCGAGACACGCGACCGGCGTGGGCAAGACACGCCGCATTTCAATACGCGGCTCGACCGAGGGATTGCCGAACATGGAGGATCATCCTCGCATCACCGATGGCAAGCAGTGTGGAACGGTCTGCCTGTTTGGCTCCTTTCCAGTCTCCCAGGAATACAGCCACAATATGTGCGTCGAGCAGGGGCTACGAGCCGCCGGCTGGGACGTGCTCCAATGCCGAGCCGCGGATCGCGTGGGCAGTTCCGGAAGGCGGGACTCTCTGCGTAGTCCGATCCGAATACTGACGACGATCGCCTGTATGGCCTTTCAGTGGCTGGACCTCATTCGCAAGCACGCCAAGCTGCCGCATTATGATCTGATGATCGTCGCCTATCCTTCACACTTCGACATTTTCCTCGCCGCTGTTCTTGCGGGCTGGCGACGGCGGCCGGTCGTCATGGACGCTTTCATCGGTCTTTACAGCACGATCGTCGAAGATCGCAAGCTTGTCAGCCCGAGGAATCCTTTGGCGTGGATCGTCCGCACGTGGGAGTGGGTTGCCTTCCGACTCGCCCGACGCGTGATTGTCGATACGGATGTTCAGGCGGACAAGATCGTCAACGCCTACGGACTGGAGCGACGGCGGGTGTTCGCAGTCCCGGTTGGGATCGACGAGGAACTCTGGCAGCCAAACCCGTTGCCGGAAGGAAACTCTCCGTTCCGTGTTGCATTCTGGTCCACCTTCATTCCCCTGCACGGCGCGGAGTGCCTGGTCGAAGCGGCCAAGCGACTCGACGATGCCGGCGTGGATGTTCAGATCGAAGTCATCGGCGACGGGCAGACCGCGCCGAGCTTTCAGGAGGCACTGGATCGGCTCAGTCCCGGCAACCTCGTCTGGCAACGGCGCTTTGTCAAAATCGAGGAGTTGGTTCAACTCGCCCGGAGATCGCACTGTTGCATTGGCATCCTCGGGGCAACCGACAAGGCGGACAGCGTGATTCCTTACAAGGTGTACCAGGCGCTGGCGGCGGCGAGACCTGTCATCACCGCGGACACGGTTGCGGCTCGTCGCGTGTTGACCGATCGGGTCAGTGCCTTGCTCATTCCTTCCGGTGATCCCGAATCGCTGGCACAGGCCATCGTGCAATTGGCGAATGATCGGGTTCTTTGTGAACAACTGGTTTCCGGCGGGCGACGAGCTTATGAAGAAAATCTGTCGGCTCATGTGATGATGATGAAGCTGGATGCGAACCTGAGGCCGCTGTTCAGATCAGAGCCCCGACTGTGAGGGAGGGGTGAGCGCTCATTGGGTAGGGCTTTATCTTCGTGAAGTGACCGCTTGCTGACGCGAGCGGCTCTGATCTTGGGGGTTGACGCTACGGGGTGTGGAGCGATGTTTGTGTTTTACGTCGGTCACGGGGGGGGGCGACGCTACGGTGGAACTTCCGAATCAGATGGGCCCTCTCAGTGCAAAGTGACCGCTTGCTTACGCGCGCGGCTCTGATATGCGAAGTGACCCCTTGCTGACGCGCGAGGCTTTGGTCGTTACCTGCGGCGGAGGCCTTTGCAAGCCCAACAAGCTCGAACGACCCGTTAACGGTGCTTCTCTTTGGCGCCCATGCGATCGCGGTAGAGGAGCTCTTCGAGGTAGACGCGGTGGCGGTTCAACATGTCGCCGATCATCCCCATGTGTAACATCATCAGCGACAGAATGAGAAGGCTCGCGCTGGCGAAGCCGGCCCATTTGTGCGGAGAGAAGCTGCCGGTTCTCAGGTAGTGTATCCCCAGGAAACCGCCGAGTAGTACCGCCGGCGCAACGAGGGTTGCGGCCGCGCCGCCGAAGAACCGCATCGGTTGGTAGTCGCGATAGCACCGGAAGATAATCCGAGAAGTGTTCAACGCATACCGGCAGATGCTGCCTGCGACGCGACTCTTGCCATGTTGCCGCACGCCACGGACCCGAATCGGAACCTCGACGATGCGCATCTGCTTGAAGGCGAGGTTGAGGAACACTTCCTGTGTGTAGGTGAATCGTCCCATCAGATTCAGGTTCAGTGCGGCCCGACGGCTGTAGCAGCGCATGCCACACGACACATCATGGAACGTCTGGCCGATGAGTTGGGAGATCAGCCTGCTCATCATGCGATTGCCCCACCGTTTGATCCGAGGCATTTGGGGGATTAACTCCGGGGAGATGAATCGCGAAGCCGAGGCGAAGTCCGCCTTATCCGCAAGAATCGGGGCGACCAACTGCCGGATGTCCCCCGCGTCGAACTGACCGTCTCCATCTACGTTCACGATAAGGTCGGCGCCGCACTCGATGGCGCGAGCTAGGCCTGTCTGAAACGCCGCGCCAACGCCACGGGGCGTGCCGTGGTGGACGACCTGGGCACCGGCCTCCCGTGCCTGCTCGACCGTTCGGTCCGTGCTCCCGTCGTTGACGACGCACACGTCCACGAACGTGATGCCGGGAATGTCTCGGGGCACGGCTCGGATCACATCCGCGATGGTGTGTTCCTCGTTCAACGCCGGAATCACGACGAAAAGACGCATTCCATCTTCTTGCTGGTCGTCTTCCCGGTCAGGTTTCATGTTGTCTGGCATCGCCTGCGTCTCGATTACCGTGATGAGGATGAAACGGCGGATCATATTCTATTCGCCTGGTCGCCTCAACGCCCAACCGAGATTCTGGGCATCGTTCACTCAGGGGGCTACGGGCAACTTGACCGCCTCAGGTCCGCATTCTATGATCGCGCGGCGCGTGTTGCTCGACTTGCGGCCGAGGCGTCGTTGACTTTCTTGGCATTCAGGGAATGTTTGATGCTCCAATGCCAGGGCAGCTACCGATGCGGCCCGGCTCAACAGACCGGAATTCCAATCCATGACGCCACCGGCCGAACAGCCCTGTTCCGAACAGCGCCATCCAACCGAGCCCCCTCAAGCACCTGCTCCTGGAAACCTCGTCGTTCGCCAGTCGTTTCTCGAACGCCACGAACGCTGGTTCGTTCCGCTCCTTCTCCTTGGTTTGTGTGTCGTGGCGTATCCTCGGGTGTTTTTCCTGGGCGAGGTCATCTCGCCGGCGGGGCAGATATATTGGTATCCCCCTTGGAATCAGCTTCTCCCCAAGGACGTCAATCTCCGCACCAACATCGTCCTCTCCGACGAGATGGACAGCACGATTCCGCTCTTAGGGTATGCAAGAGAAAGATTGCTGAAAGGCGATATTCCCGCTTGGTGCGACAAGGTCCAGAACGGTACGCCCGCCTTATGGGTGGTCAGGCACATTCTGAATTTCGAGCCCTTGATGTTGCTTGTCTTACTGCTCGGTGTTCCATGGGGCATGACTGTCTGCATGCTCCTGCGCCAGATATTGGGTGGACTGTTCCTCTATAAGTACACGCGGACGATTGGCATCGGTCGATGGGCCTCGCTTTGCGCCATGGTTGTCTTCGAATATGGCAGCTTCCCCCTTCAGACTTTCGGCCGCGCTCTCTCTTTTCAAGTTGCCCTGATACCGATCACGATTTACGCAATGGAGCAAATCATCCGGCGGCGCAGTCTGCTCTGGTGCGCAATTCTCCCTTTTCTCTTGCATTTCAACGTGACTGCGGGATTCCCGGCCGGCACCCTCTATTGCTTCTATTTCCTTGCCCTCTACGGCCTATTCCGCCTGCTGCACGAACCAGGCCATCGACTCAGGTTGCTCGGCATCTTCGCGGGTCTGGGCGCCATTGCCCTCCTGATGTCGGCGCCCGTGTTGATTGCGACATCGGATTTCTTCTCCACATTTGATTGGGGCTATCGCGCCCAATACTGGCGGATGTTCATTCGCCCCCAAGCACTCGTCACCTTCTTCTACCCCTTCTCGTTCGGCACGCCCGCCCTTCGCGTTCCGCCCTGGTTTTGGTGGTATGAGCACTGCATCTATATTGGCGTCTTGCCCATTCTGGTGCTCCTGCTCTCCCTGCCCTACTTCCGAAGCACGCGCATCCGGTGGTTCTATATCATCTTCGGCCTTTGGCTCGCCGCGCTGCTCTACAACGCGGGTGATATCCTGGAGCGGTTCATCCAGTACGTGCCGGTCCTCAACCAGAATCCGAACACGCGGCAGAAACTTCTCTTCTTCTTCGTCTTGACGATCCTATTTGCCTTCGCGATGGATGATCTTGCGCGCCGATGGGGGAATGTCCGAGCCCGCAAGGCTATGACTTTTCTCATGGTTCCGATTGTTGGGGCGGTTGTGTGGTTTCTGGTCCAGCATCATCGGGGCGGGGGTGAGCTTGCGGACCTCGTGCGCACGCACCTTGTCGTGCAGAGCGTCATTATTGGGCTGTCGATCGCCACGGTTGTCCTACTCCGGTGGAAGCGCGTCCATCCCCGGCGATTCAAGATTGTCGTGCTTCTCCTCATTTGTTTTGACTTACAGGTGATGGACAAGAGTTCCGTGGGGCTTCAGAGCAACAAGAAACGCACACTCGCAAAGCATATATCGAGAGCCTTCAATCCCGCCAAGATGACCGGCTGGAATTCGACCCTCGATCCCGATCTGTTTTTTCCAAGGACGCCCGGCGTCGATGTATTGGATGCAAACCTTGGCGAGCACAAGATGCTCGCGATGGAAAGGACTTTTCTCGCCAATACGCCGCTCTACTTCGGTCTGAACAACATCGCGGGCAGGGGCTTCTTCGACACGCGATTGAAGGCGGTATACCGTCTCTTTGCCGACGACGCATTCCGCGGACATCCCACGCAGTTTCTCTTCAGGGCCAGTTCACTCACGCACCTGGAGAGTCGCTTCCTCGACACGCTCGGGATCAAGTACGTCCTACTGTCACCGGGCCAGTCTCTCGACGACTTGGCTCGTGTAATCTTGATTCAGCAGAAGGAATGGAACCACTCGATTGAACTCAAGGCGGCGGGGAGGTTGTGCCAAACATTCAAGGCGGATAAAGATCTGGCCGCCGACGCCTTCCAGTGGCGCATTGCGAAATGGGGGCTCTCCAAGGCAGAAGTTGTTGTCCTCGAAATCCATGACCTGACCGGCGATCAAGTCAAGCAGTTCGAGAATGCCCAGTGGCAACCCGCTACCGGGACGCTTGATTTCGACTTGGGCGGCTTGGCGTTTTTCAAAGGGCACCACTACGAGATTCGGCTTTCGATTGCTGATACTGCCGAGGGCGAGCTCGTCCTCCTCTGCGCTCGCACGGTTGACATGATCCGAAGCGGGGCGCTTCTCGTGAACGGTGAAAGCACCGGCGCCGATCTGACTTTCCGAATCCTGCGTGATCTTCGCGAGCCTGCCACCCTCGATCAGTCCGAATGGAACAATCGAGTTGTATTGGGACCGGGCGAATTCGTGGCGCAGTCTTTCCGGCCGCGCTCGACCGCGAACATTGACTGTTGCAGGGTCCGCGTTTCGGACAGCTCGCTTGGAGATACGAGTCGCGTTCACATGACTTTGCGGAACACGACGTCGGACCAGGAGGCCGCCTCGGCAGACGGTCGCTGGCTCCCCAATGAGGGATGTCTTCGGTTCGATTTCGATCCGGTCTCCATCCTCGCTGGGGAGACATACGAATTGTCCTTCTCTGTGCCAGGTGACGTCGAAGGGCAACTCCACCTCTTCTGCACCAAGGATGTGGACCTGATTCCGGAAGGCTGTCTGTGGGTCAACGGTGAACGCCGAAACGGAGACATGACGCTCTCACTCTTCTCGCGATCGGGCTTCAACCTCGACAAGTACCGAACGGTGTACAAAAAAGAATTCACGATCTTCGAAAACACCGCCGTGTTTGATCGCGCCTGGCTTGTCGGTGGAATTCGATATGCGAGCGATGAAGAGATATTCTCAGGGATCAAGGGCGACGAAGAAGACCTTCGCGCCTGTGCGTGGGTTGACCCGCGAGATCGGGAGATTGCCGGCGAACCCAGGGCCGCCGCAACTGTCAACGGTCAAGTCGTTTCCTCGGTCTTACGCAGTTCGTATCAACAGTTCGATGTTGAAGCTGGCCGGGATTGTTATCTCATTGTGAGCGACAATTACCATCGGAACTGGCACGCAACCATCGACGAGCAGCCTGTCGATATCTTCCGGGCCGACTACAATCTGCGGGGAATACGAGTCCCCCGGGGAAAGCACACTGTCGAGTTTCGATACCGACCGCCGCACCTCCTATTGGGGATCGTCGTCGCCATCTCATCGACACTGGCGATTGTAGGCCTGACGACAGTCTTGGCTTACCGGCGGCGATCAGAACCTCGCGCGTCAACAAGCGGTTAGCATTCGGCTTCGGGGGAGGCTGGCTCGACAATGAAGTGCTTTACGCCGGAGGCGGCTGATCTTCGTTTGTGACGGTCTCCGCCCTGACGCCAGATGCTGCGGCCGCCTGGTAGGCGCTGACCACGTCATCCGGCTCGCCATCTTTGATGACTTTTCCCGACTGCATCCAGATCGCGCGATTGCAGTACTTCAGGATCAAGTCCATCTGGTGAGATACGAGTACGAGAATGCCGGACCGATCAATGAGCGACCGCATTCGTTCTTGGGCCTTCTTCATCCAATGGATGTCGCCTACACTGAACACCTCGTCCAACAGCAGAATCTCCGGGTTGATTTCCGTCGCGATGCTGAAGGCAAGACGCTGGGCCATGCCGGAGGAATAGTATTTGATCGGCGTGTCGGCGAAGTCCGCGATTTCGGCAAAGGCGAGGATGGGTTCGATTCGCTCGGCCATCTGCTGTCTGGAAAAGCCCATGATCGCGCCGGTTAGAAAGATATTCTCCAGGCCGCTGAGTTCGGCGTTGAAACCGATTCCCACCTCCAATAGGGGAACAAGAAAACCTTGCCGCATGACCTGACCGGTGGTTGGCGGATAGATTCTTGAGATCACCTTTAACAGGCTTGACTTGCCCGCGCCGTTGTCACCAATCAGCCCCAAGCGGCAACCGTGCGGGATGTGCAGATTGACGCCGCGCACGGCCGTCACTTCACGGACGGCCTCGCCATAATTTCGTCGCAGCAGTTTGTTGAGGACCGCCTCCTTGATGGAGCGGCCGCGCGTGGAGTACAGCTTGAACCGTAGGCTGACGTCTTCCAGCGTGATGTAGTTCTCAGGCATGGCGGCAACCTACAGCGCGAAAATCAGAGAATCCTCGATACGCCGGAAGATCAGCAAGCCCCCACCGAGGGAGACGACGGCAAAGCCCATGGCCGCCCCAATCTCGCTGGGAGTCGGCAGCATGTTGTCATAAATTGGCCGATGAAACATCTCGATGATCGAGTAGAACGGATTGAGCTTGAAGTAGAATCTGTACTTGTGGGGGATCGGTCCTTCGATGACCGGCTTCTTGTAGAACACGGGGGCCGCATCACCATTCGTCTTGTCATTTTGGACGGTCGCCGCCACCTGTTCGGTCAGCTCGACCGGTTCGGCTTGTCGCCTGATCTCTAGCGGATAGATGATCGGCGTCAAATAGAATAAGGCCGTCAATGCCACTGAGATCAGGTGTTGCGTATCACGGAAATGGACCGTCAAGGCCGCCATGACCGCGCCGAGCCCCAGCGCCACACAGGTTATGCACAAAAACGACAGCGGCAGGATGAACAGCGCCATCGATGGCCGAAAACCGAGCACCCAACCCAGGGCGAGCAGTAAAACTGACAGCGATAGCACAAACGTGACCAGGTTCTGCAAGACGACGCTCAAGGGGAACACGAGCTTTGGAAAGTACTGGCGTTTCAACATGGATTCGGCGGAAACGATACTCATGCTGCAGCCGTCGAGACATGCGGCCAGAAAACTCCACGGTACCAGGCCAGCCAACAGATAGAGCGAGATGTTCTCCATCCTGAAGACCAGGCTAAACACCAGGCTCAGCACGATCATTTGGAGCAAAGGATTGAGCAGCGACCAGAAGAAACCCAATGCGGAGCGACGGTACTTCACCTTGAGGTCCTGCGACACGAAGTTTTTGATGACTTCGCGAAACTGCCAGACCTCTCTAATGCCACCGACGGCCGACATACGGCTCCTTTCTTGATTCCTCGCAAAGGCGGACAGCCGGAACATTCAGGGGGGGGCTGGCTTGCCGGCTGTCGGGGGAACGCTTGATCGATGACAGTTCCATCATCAAGTAGTCCCGCTTAGCGATTTTCCACGCGCGGCGAGTATTGGCTGCCGCCCTTGCACTGTCAAGCCGACTATGAGAGGACGGTAGTGATTCACTTTGGACGCCGCGTACGGCATGTTCGCCC
The DNA here is from genome assembly GCA_964611695.1 of uncultured Planctomycetaceae bacterium. Taxonomy (GTDB): domain Bacteria; phylum Planctomycetota; class Phycisphaerae; order UBA1845; family UTPLA1; genus CAZTAR01. Next base: position 13,393 of record CAZTAR010000009.1, read on the forward strand.
GTGTCGGCACTGACAGCAAGCTGCCAGTGCCGCCCAAAGATCAAAGTGAACCACACCCGAGAGGACCAACCGTCTTCGCACGCGCTGAGAGGAACCATTTGCTGGGTGGATGCCGGTGGTTCCCATCATTCTATTTGTGATGAAGCACGGGACGGTGATGAGGATGATGCCGCGTGGGACTGTGCAATAGGAGGACATGGACTTCCCGTGATCGAAGGTCACAGGTGATCCCACACTTCAGATCTTGTGAGTTGGCCCTATGAGGAAACGGAGAGGGGGGGATTCGAACCCCCGGTACGTGTTACCGTACACATGCTTTCCAAGCATGCACCTTAAGCCACTCGGACACCTCTCCACACTCGAACTGAGCGATACGCTTGGCTCTCGCTTCGGCAAGTGATCCGCCGCCCACGCCAAAGAAAAGCGGATCGTTTTTCGGGGGCCGGGACCAGGGTGCGACCTCCAGCTCAGGTTCGCCAAATCGGAAGTCGAAGAGGAGCAAGCACCGAAGCCAGCCTCAGCCAAGCCTACAATCGGCCCTACTGTACCCTCGCCCCAGGGAGACGGCAAGAGTTCAAGAATTCGCTGCCCCTGTGAACAGGTTTCCGCCCTGAACAATCCATGCCTTTGACGTGTGCCTCACTGGCCTCGGAGTGCCTGATCTGATAAGGTATCAGGCTCGATGGCGGCGATCTTGAGTACGGGCGCTGCCGGATTGAGCCTGTTGATTCTGAGCACAAGCGAGGACACCATGACCAAGGACGTATTCGTTTTTGTCGAACAGCGTGACGGCGAGATCTTGCCGGGCGGCATGCAGTGCATCACGGCGGCGGCGGAGTTGGCCGGGAAGACCGGCGGCCGCGTCGTGGCCGGTCTGATTGGCCACAATCTGGGGACTGCGGCCGATCAACTGGATGGAACCGGCGTGGGGGCAATCTGTACCGCCGACGCTGAGCCGCTGGCGATGTACAGCGCCCTGAAGTACACGCGTGCCTTGACGGCGCTTGTCGAGAAGGCCGACGCGCAGATTGTTTTGTTGGCGGCCTCGTTCATGGGTCGCGACCTAGCCCCGCGTGTGGCGATTCGTCTTGGCGGTGGGTTGGCGACCGATTGCACGGAATTCGGCATCGACGATGCGGGCGCGCTGACGGTCAAGCGGCCGATCTATGCGGGCAAGGCGTTCAACGCCGTACACTTCAATGCGGCCAAAGTCCAGATCGCCTCGGTCCGGCCGAATGCGTATCCGGCGCCGGCGAGCGGCGGCGCCAAGGCGGAACGGATCGACGTGCCCTTCGAGGTCGATGCGGCGGACGACCGGCAGGTCACGAAAGAGATCGCCCGAAGCGGCGGTGGTGAGAAGGATGTGACTGAGGCGGCGATCGTCGTGAGCGGCGGGCGAAGCCTGAAGAACGAGGAAAATTTCAAAATCATCGCCGAGTTGGCGAATGTCTTGGACGGCGCTATCGGCGCCAGCCGGGCCGCGTGCGACGCGGGCTATCAGCCTCATTCTCGGCAAGTGGGCCTGACAGGCAAGACCGTGACGCCACAGTTGTACATCGCCTGCGGAATCAGTGGCGCGATCCAACACCTTGCCGGCATGAGAGGCAGCCGTCGCATCGTCGCGATCAACACCGACCCCGAGGCGCCGATTTTCAAGATCGCGGATTACGGCATCGTCGGCGACTTGTTCACCGTGGTGCCGCTGCTGACAGAGGCGATCAAGCAGGCGAAGGCGGGATGAACTAATGCCGGTCCGCGTTTCGGCGAACAGTGAAACCCAGGTGAGGCGCTCTCTGTTTTCAGAAGCCCACGGACGGCCCGTCCGTGGGCTTTGTTTTGAGCTGACTACGCAGTGTCGTTGCGAGTGAAAGTGCCATGAATTGGATCGTGATTACGGTGTTGTTGTTGGCGTTTGTCGGCATGTTTGCTCGGCAGACGCAGCGGCGTTGGCGTTTGATGACGTTGGGGCCGAGTGAGTGCCGCGGTGACCGGATTGGTGAGCGATTCTGGCGGACGTTGCGGTTCGCGTTCGCGCAGGAGCGGATGCGGCGGTATTGGGGAGCCGGCGTCGCGCACATGGCGATCTTTTTCGGATTCCTCGTGCTGATCGTGAACTCGCTGATCCTCTTCGGGAGGGGATACTCGGATGGGTTCGATTGCTGGGGACTCTTCTCCCACGACAACTGGTTTGGCGCATCGTATTCGTTCGTCAAGGACGTCTTCATCGCGCTGGTGATCGTCGGCACGCTCGTTTTCTTCTACTTCCGGCTGATCGCGAAGCTGAAGCGGATGACGCTTTCGGTCGAGGGGGCTCTGATCCTTCTCATCATCCTCGTGATGATGGTGGCGGACGTGATCTATTGGGGGGCGGATGACGTCCTCAACGCCACGCGGCAAGGCGAAGCGGTCGCCTTTTCCTGGGTAGCGCCATTGGGATCAATCGCCGCTATGGCGATGGACGGGGCCGGCGAGACATCGCTGAAGGTCTTCTGGCACCTCGGCTACTGGACGCATGTCGCCCTTGTGTTGATCTTCCTGAATCTGCTGCCGATCTCGAAGCACTTCCACGTCATCACGGCGATTCCGAACGTCTTCACGCAAAGCCTGAAGCCGCGAGGTCGGTTGCCCAATGTTGAGGACATCGAAGGCAAGATCGAACGCGAGGAGACGCTCGGTTTGGCACGGATCGACCAGTTGACGTGGAAGTCCGTGATGGACCTGTATACCTGCACGGAATGTGGTCGCTGTACCGAGCAGTGCCCGGCGAATGGCACCGGTAAACTGTTGAGTCCGAAGCAGTTTACCCTGGATCTGCGCGACTACCTGTATGAGAACGAGAAGAAGCTCGTCGCGGCGAAGCAAGGCCAGGTCGGAGGCAACGGAGACGGTCAAGCGGATCAGGACGGTGGCGACGAGAGTGGTGGCGCGGTTTCTGTGGCGGATGAACTCGTGCCGGAGTTCATCAAGCCGGCGGTGTTGTGGGCTTGCGTGACGTGTGCGGCGTGTGAGATCGAGTGCCCGGTGTTCATCTCGTATGTCGAGAAGATTGTCGATATGCGTCGCTACCTGGTGATGGAGAAATCGGAGTTTCCGGCGGAGTTGCAGAACGCGTTTCAGGGGATCGAGCGGAACTCGAATCCGTGGAGTTTTCCACCGGACCAGCGTGCGGCTTGGGCGGAAGGGCTGGACGTGCCACGGATGGCCGAGAAGCAGGAGGTTGACGTTCTGCTATGGGTGGGTTGTTCCGCTTCATTTGACGAACGCGCGAAGAAGATTGCCCAAGCGACGGCGAAGCTGCTAACAGCGGCTGGTGTGAACTTCGCGATTCTTGGCGAGGAGGAGAACTGCAACGGCGATCCCGCCCGGCGTGCCGGCAATGAGTTCCTCTTCCAGATGATGGCGCAGATGAACGTCGAGATACTGAACCAGTACAAGTTCAAGACGATGGTGACGCTGTGCCCGCACTGCTTCAACACGCTGAAGAACGAGTACCCAGATTTTGGCGGAAACTATCACGTGATCCACCACACGGAACTTCTCGCCCAGCTCGTGCGCGATGGGCGGCTGAAACCGCGCAACCGTGTTGACGCGAAAGTGGCCTTCCACGATTCGTGTTATCTGGGACGGTACAACGACGTCTATGATCCTCCGCGCGAGGTGCTGCTAGCTATCCCCGGCGTTGCCCTTCTCGAACCCGCGAAGACTCGCGATCGGGGGCTGTGCTGTGGCGCGGGCGGCGCTCAGATGTTCAAGGAAGAGGAAGACGGCGACGAGAGAATCTACCTTCGACGGACCGGGCAGCTACTCGACACGCAGGCAGACACGCTTGCTTCGGCATGTCCTTTCTGCCAGCGGATGTTGCTGGATGGCTTGGCTGATAAGGAACGGGACGACGTCAAGCAGCTTGATGTGGCGGAGTTGCTCTGGCAGTCCGTCGAGTCGACGGCAGGCGAATGACAAACTCCTGGTGCTGGTTTCGCCTTCTTCTCGCGCGATGAGGCCGTCGATTACGGGGAATCTCCATTCTCGTCGCCGAGTCGCCGGGCCGCCTCTTGGTATCGCTCCACAAATGCCTGCTCGTCCATGTGTGCGGCGTTCGCCAGCTTGGCTCGTATCACAGGGTCTTTCAAGTCAGATGTTTCCAGCCGGATCATGTAGGCCCGCCCCACACGGTAACTGTCGGAATGGATGTCGACGGTTCGGACCCGTGTTCGGTTCGTTTCGGGGTCGATCATGTTGGAGAAATTCATGGGGCAGAGATTGCCATTCTGGATTGTGATCATGATTCCGCCAGTGACGTCGATTGACTTGTCCAAGAGCAGCCGAATCGCGCCGTTGCCAAGGTCGCGGCAGTAGGCCATGTCTTTCGGCGTCGGCGGCGCGCAGCGGAGCATATACCCGACGGTCTGCGGGACGACGGTCATCTTCTCGCCCCGGACCTCCCACCGTCGAACGAGTTCCTCGCTAATCAAGCGGGCCACGGGTATCTCGGCCAGCCGGATGTGGCCCGCTGCATCGAGCGATACACCTTTGCCCAAGAGATGCTCTATTTCTTCCTTGTCACCGAGGCGATAGGCGAGCCCCTCGGCAATGATCGCGACTCCGTCGTCGCGTCCCGAGGCCAAACGTTTAATCATGGAGCCTTCGATGACATCCGCGATCTGCTGGATGGTGATGATGTCGGGGAATTCCTCGGGGATCAACGTGAGTGTTGCGCCGGTTGCCTTGCCCATTCCCAGGGCGAGGAATCCGGCATGACGACCCATGACGACGACGATGTACCACCGACGAGTCGTGCGCGCATCTTCCATCAAGTTGGCGACCAGTTCGGAACCGAGATGTCGCGCGGTCGTGAAACCGAAGGTCGGGATGTCTCCGGGCAGCGGTAAATCGTTGTCAATTGTCTTGGGAACGTGAACCACGCGGATTCTGCCGCCCGTTCGCTCGGCGACAAACCGTGAGCTCAGCGCGGTGTCATCGCCGCCGATCGTCAGAACGTGGGTTACGCCCATTTCGGTGAGGTTACGAAGAACACATCCCACTTTCTTCTCATCCGGCTGCACGATAATAGAGGAGCCGAGCTTGGATTCGTCCAGAAGTGTGGTCCTGGCGGTTCGGAGAATCGATCCTCCGTCGAAGTGGATTCTTGCGACTTCTGGAATCTTTAACTCGATCGAGTGCCGTTCTGAGACAAACCTGTCAGAAGATATCCACTTGAAACCATCATATAGGCCGATCACCGAAAGACCGTTGTTCGCAGCCTCGATGGTCGCCGCGCCAATGACGCCGTTGATGCCAGGGGCCGGCCCTCCTCCTACCAGAATAGCCAATCTGGACGCACTCATATGATTCGTTTCCTTGCCGCATCATTGTGCGATGTCGGTGCAATGTTGTTGTTCGAGGATTTTGAGACTATCTCAGGTTTGTGGCACAGGCGTCTCGCCTGTGTTTTCACCGCCGAGACGGCGGTGCCATAAAGGGCTTGGCGCAGTCTTGGGGTGTTCTGAGATAGCGTCTTTTTCCTGCCGGCATCGTCCGGCCGACATATATCGGTCTGGTCGTCCGGGCTCTCCAGTTCGTCACACTCCTCTGCCGAAGAGATTGCGATGGAGGCCAAACGCTCCCTCGCCATTGTATGATCGGACCTGCCTCGGCGGCGCATCGCGAGCCGACCATTTCGTAGGCTCGATATCCCCCAGCGAGCTTTCACTGCCGCTGTGAAACGGCGAATAGTGAACGAAGATACGCGATTCAAGCCAAACATACCACCGACTTCTTCGTCAGCGATAGAGCCCCCCCGAGGTCGCTATCCTGCTCTGGCAGCCAGATTGTCCAGGACATTCATGAAATTGATGTAGCTGTCGTAAGGTGATTCGTAAGGGTTGAAGTAACTGTGAACCTCACCGTCCGCGAAGTATTTCGTACACATATAGTAGAAATGATCCGACGTCTGTAATCGTCGCCAATCACAGAGGAGAATATCGTCGCCGGATGATTTGACCGCCGATTCCAGGGCGTACAGATCTTGGAGGGCATTCGACTGCATCGCGTTGCCCAACCAGGCGGAGAGATCGCGCTCCGCATCCGCCCAACTGATGAGGTGCGGGGAGTCGAATTCGCCAATCGGCTCGTTCTCCGCGGCCACTTCACGCGGCATCTTGAAACCGTTTCCCTCGTGACGCAGGATCTCCGCCGGCAAGCGGTTCAGGAAATCGAAGATGCCCGTGTCCTCCCACTGGTGTTCTCCGAATGTCTCGTAGTCCATGAACAGATTGACGTTGTATCCGTCCCCGTTCACGCGGTTCACCCAGTTCGTGAACTTCTCCGCCGTTAAAGGCCATTCCGCCCAGGCACGATTGCCGAACCGAAAGGCAATGTCGTCCGAGAGCCGGTAGTTTTTCAGCAGGATCCGGAGGGGGACATTCGGCGGGTGGTAAACGCAATCCGGCGATCGATACCCGAGTACGTGATCGGCGCCCTCGGCGAGGATTGTCTTGAAGCCCAGGTTATGCACAGTCTCGCCGATCTCGTTATTGTAGATCAACTCGGTATTGCGAAAGGTGGTGCTCTCACACCCCAGGAGCGTGCGTATCTTCTCCTGATGCAAAGCAACCTGGGCGGCAAATTCATCCCGGGAGTATAGGAAAGCCAGGCTGTGGTGATACGTCTCCGCGAGGAACTCGACGCAGCCCGTCTCGGCCATGCGCTGAAAGCTCTCGATGACCTCTGGAGCATACATTTCAAGTTGATCGATGAGCACGCCGCTGAGACTGAAAGCGATGCGGAAACGTCCTTCGTGCTCGCGAAGGAGATTCAGCATGCACTGATTTGCGGGAAGATAGCAGCGTTGTGCCACCCTGCGGCATATTTCTCCGTTCATGGCGTCGTCAAAGTAATTCTGGTCGGCGTCGAAGACGGAATATCGTCGCAGCCGAAACGGCTGATGGAGCTGAAAGTAGAAACAAACGGACGCCATGTTCTGTCAATCCCTTACACCGGCGATCACGATACCTTTGAGTAGCTCACATTCGTATTCGGCGACCAACACCCTGGTCGGCTGCTCTAAACTGCTCGTGCGAGAGCCCTATCTCGCACCAGCGATCCAGCGAGACTCAGCGATCCAACGACGTTTCCAATGCACTAGCTTTTGTAGGCCCCATTCGCCAATGCGATTGCCTCGCCATACACACGGACACATCCGCGTGCGGAGTCGCCCCAGGTGAGCTTCTTGATTTCAAAGCTGCCGTGCTCTCTCAAGGTGGCCTGCAAAGGTGGATGTCGCAAGACGGCGATGATCTTGTTCGCCATCTCGTTGACATCCCAGAAGTCCACCTTGAGGACATGGGCGAGAATCTCGGATACCCCGGACTGTTTGGAGATCAGGACCGGTACGTCGTGGGAGAGAGCCTCCAGCGGGGCGATGCCGAACGGCTCACTGACGCTCGGCATGACATAGAGATCCGCCATCTTGAACACTCGGGCAACATCGTCGCCGCGCAGGAAACCTGTGAAGACGACTTTGTGACCGATCCCCATCTCAGCGGCCAGTTCGATGGACCGGCGAATCATGTCTCCACTGCCTGCCATCACGAAACGGACATTCTGCTCGAATTCGAGCACCTTGCTCGCGGCTTCGAGGAAATACTCCGGCCCCTTCTGCATGGTGATCCGGCCCAGGAAGAGGACGATTTTCTCGTGGCGGCCGATTCTGGGTGGGAGCGGGCCCGCCGAGCCGTTGTTGTCGATGGCGTTGTAGACGACTTCGACCTTGTTCGGCGAAGCCCCGTATCGTTGCAGGACGATGTTCCGGGTGAGATGACTCACGCAGATCACTTTGTGGGCTGCCTGGATGCCCTCGCGTTCGATGTCGTAGATTCGCTGGTTGACATGCTCTCCGCTTCTGTCGAATTCGGTTGAGTGGACATGGACGATGAGCGGCTTTCCCGAGACGGCGGCCACCGCGATGCCTGCCATGTAGGTCATCCAGTCATGTGCGTGAATCGCATCGAAGTGTTCCGATCGGGCCAAGCTCAATGCGACGCGGGCATAGCGATTGATCTCTTCGAAGAGATCGCCGCCGTAGTGTGCGCCGGCGCCGCTCGTCCCCCCACCAGCCTGCTTCGTGCGACGTTGGCTCATAATGGTGCGGAAGGCCTTCGTGGCTTCGACGGCGCGCAGTTCGTGTGCCGAAAGCGTTTCTCCCTCGACGACGCGCGTTTCGCTTTCTTCGCCCATGGAGACATAGGCCTGCAAGGAGGATCGGATCGCGTGGAACTCCACGTTGGCAAGTTCGTCGATGGTATAGGAGGAATAGATTGAGGCCGCTTGGGAAGAGGCAGGCGTTCTGAGGCGCACATGCGTAGCGTATTGCTCGCTCTCGATCGGTTGTGGCAATACGAACGTGATGTGGTGGCCCAGTTCGCTCAGCGCGCGCGTCAAGCCGTAGCAAGCCGTACCAAGACCGCCGCTGATGAACGGTGGAAACTCCCAACCCAGCATGAAAATATTCATCGCCGTGAATACTCTGCGAAGAGGTCTGCACCTCAGTCCGAAACGAAACTTTCGTGACGCCTAGGCGCAAACAAACTAACGACTACACGGCAGGTTTTCGGTGTCAAGTTACACTCGACTCGAAATCGTTTGGTCCTGCGCAGCAACAGCCGCCTATTTTTTCTACGTGCTTCTTCGGCATCCAGTCGGGATTGCCAGCCCCTCCGACATCCCGTCCGTGCAATGAGATCTGACTCCACCCCCGGTTCCCAGTCCCTCGACATCCAACGCCTCGGTTGCCGAGTAGGAAACCAGCGAATCTCGTTAACACGGCAAGTGTGGTGGCGGCGTTGGTGATTGTCAATACGTATCTGGCGGGTCTTTTCATTTCATGTGTACGATGCAACTCGTGGCGCGTTCGGCTGTTTCGGCGTAAGACGCGTCGGCGGCCTTTCGGCCCCCCGGTGCTTCGGAACACGACGCCGTTGACGAATGGGGTGGCTACGGCGTATTCGGAGTCTCAATTCTGTTGGAGAATCTTGTCGGAGGTATCAGGCAGGTTTGTTGGGGGCATCTCGTCTGGACAACGCGACGCCGGCTTGCCTGAGCCACGTTTTTCCCCAGGTGTGGCAGCCGTGCAGCAACAGGGCGCCGATCGCCACCGGTGCGATTGGGCCACATCCAGTGATGAAGGGAACGAGTGCGTCCGAGGCGTCAGGCACCGTCACGATTTCCTCATGCTCACCCTTGGATTCGGCACGCCGCCAACGTTCTCGTAATTCGTCGGCGGTGAGTCGGATCGTCCCTTCGAATAGAAGTTCGGGTTGGCATATCTGGTTGTCTCTGATGAGCCCGGAGCACCACAGGTCAAGAATGTCCTCGGGTTGGAGGTCAACCTCCTCTGAAAGCTCACGTTGAACACTGGAAAAAGGTTTTACCTTTCCGCTGGAGTCTTGGTCGCCGATCTCCAGCGCGCCGCCAAGGGTGTGGACATGCCCGGCGTGGAAGGCGACGCTTGAGGAACGACGACCGTAGCATATCTTCCCGTCGCTGCTCACCAGTGTCGCTGTTGTCCCGACCGGGTTCGAGAATCGATGCCAGCCGAATTCCTCAAGCCGGTGGCTGTTGTAGAGGTTGGTTCCGACGAAGTCCCGATAGCTTGTGGGGCCGACAGTCAGGTCGAGCCTGCGACCGCCTGGGGGGAGATCATCCCGGACTGCGTGGCCCATGTAGCGGAGCAACTCACCGTCAAAGAGCACTGCGCCCGTTTCTTTTGCCTTCCTGACCTGCCGCTCCCACTCGGTGCCGATCAGTGCGTCCAACTCGGCCGTGCTCGGTCTGGGGGTGCCGTCAAAGGTGACACGGACCTCGTTCGGGGCGAATCTGCCAAACGCGAGGGTGACGAAGGGAAGATTATGGCAGACTTCATCGATCACGGTGGCATCCTTGGTGGCTCGTCGGAGGCTCTTGGTCCAGGGTAAGCCAGCCGGAGTGTACCCAAAAGACTCGACTGCCGCGCGGCATGCATGGTTGTAATTGATGTTATCGTTACAAACGTCTTGAGGATGGAGAGGGGGGTTGTGCGGCAGCCAAACCATGTGGGGACCAGCGTACACTTGGTGCGGATGAAAGAGTTTTTGGATTCCCATGTCGGATTTGTCTTGACAGCCTGACTCTGGATAGGCTATTATTCATCATATAGGACGTTGGAGGCGGAACGAGCCTGGTAGGCCGAAGAATGCGGCGAACCGGTTCTCCGGTCATCTCGCCAATTCGGCCGCAAGTTTCATCGCCAGACGCTTTCTGAACGACACATCGTTCCCATGTTCGTGCCAGTCGCCAATGCCAGAACATCGCGTTTAACGCCTCGGCCAGAATCAAACACATCGGCTAGGCATTGAAGATAGCAGCCGCGTAGCAACCGCCACAAAAAAGGACTTTCGGGCGTGACTTGCCGACATGGCTTCCGCTTATGGGACGGGAGGCGTGCCGAGGCTCGCTGACGGCGGTTGCGTGAGAGGACCGGAAGTCCGCGCAACACGATAGCCAACCGCCGCCTCTAGTCAGCGCCGAGCAGCGTGACGTCTGCGGCGTCTTTGCACGATCATTCGGAGACGCCTGATGCACCGCGAGAATAGACAAATGTAATGGAAGGGCAATCGTGGCGAACGCACCGAGCGTCGCCGTGTTCAGTTAAGAGGAATCGTGAATTCTGTCAACTTGGAAGAGAACGGAGGTGTCAGATGAGAGCAGCAATGGGTTTGTTGGCTACGGCGGTCTGGCTGGAGTGCGGTGGTAGGCCTGCAATTGCCGGCCCTCCGGGGCGGCCGCCATGGGTTGTTTCACCAAGGAGAAAGATAATGGATAACACACGACGGAGCATTCAAGGCCGAGCGCTTGCCGCTCTCATCGTGGCTATCACAGTATTGGGACTCATAACACCTACGCTGCATGCACAGGAGTGGACTGATTCTGAGCTATCCTGGTCGCCAGGCGCAGTCACATCTGGCTGGTCTGGATGGTGGTTCCGGTATGGAACTGAGTGGTTTCAGTTCACGTTCACCGGAATAGACACGAACCTCATCGACAACTACGTTACTGTTGAGTTCAATCTCAGTGTTACGAACCGAGCGAGCGGAGAGGCTGGCCTCGACGGCCTTATCGACGTGGTCATCAACCCCGGGCTTACGCCAACGACCACCTATACGGACGTGCTCCTCGACAATGTCGACCCCAATAACCTGGTTTGCTCTTTAGGTTCAGGTGGCTCGTACAATACGAACGGGAGCCTAGAAGTGCCAAAGAGCTATATCGTTGGTGGGCAGCTCGTTATCCGTGTTCTCAGGCATCCCGACACAGGTGGGGAGCCGGTTGCACCAGTAGGCACCGAACAGCCAATCGACATGTCTACGACGCCGCCGACGGTGCCACCCGACGTGTACGAGGATGATGATGCTCATACTGTCCATCTTGGAGTCACCTGTGAGGATGGCGCTGGTGGGCATGTTATAGACGGAGAAGTGGTAGTTGTGTCGGACAAAGGCGAGCCTGGCGGTGGCCTCGTTGAAGCCGTGGGGGGCACTAGCGACGACGTCTTCCACGACATGGTTGAGACGTCGGACGGCGGTGTGGTCGCCGTGGGATACACAGAGAGCTTCGGCGCAGGTGGGCAGGATGTTCTCCTTGTCAAGTTTGATAGGTGCGGTGACTTTGTTTGGAGGAAAACACTGGGAGGCAGCGGCGACGAGGATGGGCGGAGTATCATCGAAATCGATGGCGGAGACCTCGTGGTGACGGGGTTCACGAGTAGTGTTGGTGGGGCAGGGGAGCATCTGTTCATTTCACGGTTCAATTCGCTTGGAGTCGAAGCCTGGACCAGGATACTCTATGAAAATTCGCCATTGGTGGACTACGAAACACGTGGCTACGATGTCATCATGGACTCAAGTGACCGCCTGGTTGTAACCGGCACCGTGTTCAGCACCGATTTGCAGCAGTACTCTCTTCTGCTCGCGCGCTTCAACTTAACCGGCGGTTTTCTCGACAAATCGGGCTTTCGGGTCAATCTTCTACCCCAGTGGGATCACTGGGGCGAGTCGCTGGTCGAGGGTTGTGGAAGCAACTACCTGATTGTCGGTGGAAGCGTGAAGCCCTCGTCGGGCGACCAAGCCGCCTTCTTTCTTCGCGTCGGTACGAACATGGTTCTTGCGCAGGCTCGTTGGTGGCAGGAGGGCAGCGACGCTGCGGTCGGGCATTGTATCACGCTGAATCAGAGCGGTCAGCCGCTGATTACCGGACAGACCGGCGATGACCTCTTCGTTTCCAGATGTGACTGCGATGGCTCACCCGTCGCGGGTTGGCAGAAGAAGTTCACGCCCGGCACGACGGAGGGCTACAGCATCATCGAGGAGAGTGTCGCCCCTTATGACCTTGTGATCGCCGGACAGTCTGGATCTACAGGTCAGGTTCTGGTGTCCAGGTGGACGGCCGATCTTGACCTTGTCGATGGTCGATTCTTGACGTGGGGCGGCGGCGAAACCGAGACTGGCTACTCCGTAGCGGAGGATTCCTACCATCGCCTTTGGATCGCAGGAGAAACATCAAGTTGGGGTGCCGGAGGAGCGGATGGTCTGGTCGCGAAACTCGACACTGACGGACATGCCTGCATTCTGGAGATGGGCGTTTACACGACTCCCGCGACGTGGAATCCTACTGAGTCGGCTCTAAATCTTGTCGCGCTTCCGCTCAACCCCTTGGTCGACCAGCAGTGGGTTGTGGCCTCCGCAGATGCCACACCGGTGATGGATTTCGTGTGCGACGACGAGTGCGAGGAGGAGTGTTGTTTCGACGACGGGACTTGTGCTTTCCTGACGCCGGATGACTGCGAGGCTGCGAATGGGACGCCGCAGGGCCCGGGCACGACATGTTCTCCGACGGGTGCCTGCTGCCTGCCTGATGGCTCATGCGTCGATACCACGGAGGTATGCTGCTTGGCCGCAGCAGGAGCGTACATGGGCGACGGGATTTTCTGTCAGTTGCCGCAGGCCTGCTGCATGCCTGATCATAGTTGTGCGATGCTCGATCCGCTGTGCTGTGGAGAGGAAGGCGGCCTGCCCCAAGGGTTCGGAACGAGCTGCACCTCCGCTGCGGCTTGCTGCATGCCTGACGGGAGTTGCATCGAGGTGGACCCTGAGTGTTGTGATGAGGCCGGTGGTTTTTCGGCCGGGGTTGGCCAACCCTGCCTTGGCGACAAGAACGGTGACGGTAAGGATGATGCATGCCATAAGATTCCCACCGTCTCCGAATGGGGCCTGATCATCATGACGTTGTTGCTACTGACGGCAGGGACGATTGTCTTTAGTCGGCGTTATCGGGCTGTTACGACATGATCGGGTGACGCGGACGTACTGCGGGATGCTGAGGTCGCCTGATTGGATCCTTGTGCAGACCTCAAACTGTCCGGGCTGTGTTTCTTTGAGGCGCGGCCCGGGCTGTATTTGTGTGGGGCGTTGCTACGGCACCTCGAGCCGGAAGACGGCGAGGCTGTGGGCTGCTAATTCGAATGTGTCGCCGCAGGGGATTGGGTGGATGTGACGGCGGCCGGTGGCGGCGCGGGTGTCTAGATCTAACGCCCACTGGGAGCCGGGTCGGTCGGTTGGCAACTGGAAGGCGATCTGCTGATTGTGGGCGTTCATGAGGATGAGCAGGGTGTCATCGACCAGGCGTGCTCCACAGCTGTCCACCTCGGCAATTGCATCCCCGGCCAGGCGGACGCCCAGGCAGGAGACCTTCGGATCGCGCCAGTCGTTCTCAGTCATTTCGTCGGCGTTGGGCTTGTACCAGACGATGTCCTTCATCTCTGAGCCGTGGACCTTCTCTCCGCGGAAGAACCTCTGGCGTCGCAAGACCGGGTGTTGGTGGAACAGCTGAATCAGCGACCGGGTGAACTCCAGGAGGTTCTCCGCCGGCTGATCGAGGTTCCAGTTGATCCACGAAGTTTCGTTGTCCTGGCAGTACGCGTTGTTGTTTCCATTTTGAGTTCGGCCGATCTCATCGCCGGCGACGATCATGGGGACGCCGTGTGACGTGATCATGGTTGCGAGGAAGTTGCGGACCTGCCGTGCGCGGAGCGCCACGATTTCCGGGTTGTCGGTGGGTCCCTCTTCGCCGCAATTCCAACTGAGGTTCTCATCGAGGCCGTCCCGGTTGTTCTCGCCGTTGGCATCGTTGTGCTTGGTGTTGTAACTCACGAGGTCGCGGAGGCAGAAGCCGTCGTGCGCGGCGACGAAGTTGATGCTTGCGCAGGGTCGCCTGCCAGTGTGCTCGTAGAGATCGCTGCTGCCGGTCAGTCGATAGGCAAGCTCTGCCACCTGACCACCATTCCCCCGCCAATATTGCCGGATCGTGTCTCGGTACTTGGCGTTCCATTCCGCCCAGAGCACGGGGAAGTTGCCGAC
>CAZTAR010000010.1:0-2155 GCA_964611695.1 uncultured Planctomycetaceae bacterium
CTGTGTTTTCACCGCCGAGACGGCGGTGCCACAATCGGCTTGGCACAGTCTTGAGATACTCTGAGATAGTTTCTAAATGACAAACCAAACACAAGGGCTGTCGGTTTGTGCTCCAACATGATAGGCTTGTGCTGTTCGGGGGGAATTTCCGCTATTCAAAGGATGTGGAGTTCATGGCGGCGTGAAGGGTGTGAAGGGTTTTGCGTACTGGAATCACCATTAAGTTTGGGATTGTCCTTCTCGCAGCCCAAGCGGGTTGCGCGCCGATGGTCAAATACGTCTCCACATACCGGCATCAGGGAGACCGGACCAAGGGCATTACCTACTACGTCGGTGGCGCAGGTCCCGTCGGGCATGTTGGTTCGTTGAGCGTTCCGGACGGCCTGTACGACGCCGGGTACCAGGGATGTGTCGAGGTCTTTAGTTGGCAAGGCTTCTCGCATGCCGGCGACCAGATCAACATTTCTAGAAACCGCCAAAAAGCCGCGGAGTTGGCATACCGAATCAGACAATACGACCAACTCTTTCCCGAATGCTCAATCAACATCATCGCCCTGTCCGCGGGCACAGGCGTCGCCACGTTTGCCCTCGAATATCTACCTGACGGCGTGCATGTGGACAACGCCGTGTTTCTCGGGTGCAGCCTGTCAAGCCAATACGACTTGACCAAGGCCCTCAAACGGATCAAAGGTGACCTCTACGTCGTATACTCCCCGCATGACCGGATTCTCAAGGACGTGGTTTGGTATACCGGCACGGTCGATCGCAGCTCGGCCGCGGAGGGCGTTGCCGGCCTCGAGGGATTTTGTATGCCTTCACAGGCCGAACCCGACACGGTGAAGGAATACGGGAAACTTCACAATGTCGCTTATCGTTGGGACTTCGCCGAGATGGGATACGGCGGGGGACACACGGAATCGACGAATAGCCCCTTCATCCGCTGGTATGTCGCCGCCGCGCTCAAGGGGGACGGCAGCAAGTTGCTCGGTGATCCGCCCTCCGACAAATCTTATGTAAGTTCAACGACGCAACCTTCCAATACAACGACGACATCACCTTCCACAATGACGCCCACAACAACGGACTTTTCTGCCAGGGTGACCCCGACGACAAAGGAAACGGAAGCGGAAACTTCATCAAAAGGAAGAAACCACCTCCCGATGCACGAGAGCGGCGATCGGGCCCAGGGCGTGCAAAATGCTCCTGGTTGACCTTCGAGAGGGGCGACAAACTGCAGAGCAAAACCAGTCCGGTGAGGAACAACGCTTTTCACTCTCTCTCGGCGGCCTTACCATGGATTCGCTGACACATTGCCATTTGACGAAGCCGCTTGACGTCGCCACTTGATGAGGTGGCTCGACGAGGCCGGTTGCCAAGACCGGTTGATGGGACACATCGATTTCGGAATATGCAGGCGAGGAATGCCGCCATGACAGCACGCATGAAAGCAACCGACCGGCGGCAGCAGTTGCTGGAAGCCGCAATCAAGTGTTTCGCGACTTATGGCTACCATCGGACGACGACGTCTCGCCTGGCCAAGGAAGCCCACGTGTCCGAGCCGGTGTTGTACCAACATTTTGACAGCAAGCAGGATCTATTCGTGGCCCTGATCGAACAGGTCGGCACGGATGTCCTCAAAGAGTGGCGCAAGGCAATCGCGCCACTGGCTTCGCCGTTGGACCAGCTGCGTGTCCTCCTGCGACTGAATCCCGCCATCGCCGCGCCGCGGACCAGCCAATTGTACCGGCTGATTTTCGCGGCACAGTCCGAATTCAACGAGCCGTCGATCCGCGCCGCACTTCGTGAACACTATGTGCAATACGCCAAATTCCTCACGAACCTCATCAAGCGAGCACAAAGAGCAAAGCAGGTCAGGCGGGATGTCTCCGCGGCCGGCCTAGCGTGGCAACTCATTCACGCGGCCATCGGTTTTGCCCTGACGCAGCCTTTGGAAATCGAAGGGCATGCCACGCCTTCAACCGTGGAGCAGACGATCGGTTTGCTTGTGGAGTTGTTGGCGGGAGACCGCAATCAGAAGTGAGGGTGAGAAAAGAGGGGCCGAGGGATGAGGGGATCTGGGGAATATGGCGGCGACGCCGCAGGGTAACATTAGGGGGCGTTAAAGTCGGAGTTCCTTCCACCTTCATTCTTGCCC